>NZ_JBHYGG010000034.1:0-9993 GCF_051859125.1 Gemmata sp. | reverse complement strand
CCACGGAGGGCGGCCCCTACAAACCAAACGCAAGTTCGCGGGTAGGGGCCGCCCTCCGTGGCGGCCCGCGTGAGGCGCACGACTTCGACCAACCCACAACGGCCCGCACACTTCACTCCGTTTCCCCTCAAGTCCGATTTCGGTGGTGCGACTGTGCCGCACGCGCCCGACGCGCCGCCTGGCGCGGATGGGCCGCCGGCACCGTCTGCGCGTGACCCTGCGGGCCGCGCCACGCCCCCTCCGGCGAGTTGTCCCGCAACCGACCTCTCGGCGCGTAGGCGCGGGTCGGCGCGCGCTGATAGTTAGTGGAGTCGTTGACGCGCACCCCGAAGCCACACCACACCGAGCCGCGCCCGGGCACAGAGGCCCAGCGCCGTGGGAGACCGACCGTGCCGGCCCGCCCACTCCCCACCCCGCCGCCGCTGCCGCCCGAACGGGCCCTCGCCGAGGCGGTCGCCGCCCGCGTCGGCGCGGCCCGGTACGGCATCTGGTTCGCCGGCCACGCGAAGTTCGTCGCGCTCGGCGGCGAGGTCGTCGTCGTCGCCCGCAACCAGCACTCGCAGGAGTGGCTCGAGCACACGTTCGGCACGGCCGTCCGCGAGGCGACGGTCCAGGTCCACGGCCCCGGCACCCGCGTGCGGTGGGTCGCGGACCCGGAGAGCTTCTCGGAACCGGGGACCGGGGATCGGGGATCGGGGATCGGGAGCGCACCCATGCCGGTACCGACTCCCGCGGTCGCCAAGTCGGCCCCGCTCGAGAAGGCCGAGCGGCCGCGGGTTCTGCCGATCCCCGATCCCCGATCCCCGATCCCCGCCTCTCAGACCGACCTGTTCGGCGACCCGGTCGCGGCCGCGAAGCCCAGGGCGAAGCGCGCGGAGCCGGAAGTGGTCGCGGTCAGCAAGGCGGGGCGGCGGTGGAAGCTGCTCGGCGAGTTCGTCGTCGGCGCGTGCAACCGGGTGGCGCACGCCTCGGCGCTGAGCGTGGTCGAGGACCCCGGCGAGGGCGGGAACCCGCTCGTGATCCACGGCCCGGTCGGCACCGGCAAGACGCACCTGCTCGAGGGGATCTACGCGGGCCTCAAGCGGCGGCCGAACGAGCGCCCGTGCTACACGACCGCCGAGGAGTTCACCACCCGGTTCGTCGCCGCGTCGCAGCACGGGAAGATGTCCGCGTTCCGCCGCCAGTTCCGCGAGTGCTCGACGCTGCTCCTCGACGACCTGCACTTCCTCGCCACCAAGAAGGCGACGCAGGCCGAGTTCTTGCACACGTTCGACGCGCTCGTCGCCGACGGCCGGCAGGTGGTGGTGACCACCGACTGTCACCCGCGGTTGGCCGACGAGCTGATGCCCGAACTCGTGGACCGGCTCCTCGGCGGCGCGGTGTGGAGCCTGCAACCGCCCGACCCCGAGACCCGGCTGGAGATCCTCCGCAAGAAGGCGACCGGCGCGAACCCGATGGTGCCGGACGCGGTGCTGAAGACGCTCGCGTCGAGCCTCCGCGGCAACGTCCGCGAGCTCGAGGGCGCGGTCAACAGCGTGAAGCACTACGCGAAGGTGACCGGGCGGCCGGTGGATCAGAGCGTGGTGCGGGAAGCGCTGGGCGACCTGCTCCGGCACGCGGTCCGCACGGTGAGCGTGGCCGACGTGGACGCGAGCGTGTGTGCCGTGCTGCGGCTCGGCTCCGGGACGCTGCAATCGAAGTCGCGGGCGTGGGCCGTGACGCACCCCCGCATGGTCGCCATCTACCTGTGCCGCAAGCACACGGCCGCGACCTACGGCGAGGTGAGCAAGCACTTCGGCGCGAAGACGCACAGCACCGCCGTCGCCGCCGAGAAGAAGGTCCGGGCGTGGATCGAGAAGGACGCGAGCGTGACGATCGGCGACCGCTCGTGGCGCGTCAAGGAACTCATCGACCGCATCGAGCGCGAGTTGCAACGGTAAGGCAGAGGAAGAGTTTGATCCACAGATTACGCAGAAGACACAGATTTTCAGACAGATAGCAGAGAATAGAAAACAGAGAACCGTGTCGAATGCTCTCTGGTCGTTCTCTGACTTCTGTCCTCTGATTTCTAATCTGTGTCTTCTGCGTAATCTGTGGATCAAACTCTTCCTCTTCAGGCCTACGGCTGCTTCACCTTCGCGCCATCGACCACGGTCATCTTGCCGTACCCCGCGGGCCACGCCGACGTCACCTCCGCCTCGCCCACGAAGTCGGCCGCGCCCAGTTCCGTGTTCCAGTCCTTCGCGAGCTTGCCGTCGTCGAGGTACGCCCGCACCAGGTACCTCCCGTTCGGCAACTCGGGCTTCACCGTCCACGCCTTGGCGCGTGCCGAGCCGGGCGCCGCGAACAGCGTGAGCGAGTGTTGGAACAGCTTACCCTGGCCCCACACCTTGCGGTCGGTCGAGGCGACCGGCTCCGCCTCCCACGCCTTCTTCGTGGCGTCCCATGCGAACACCTTCACCTGCACGAGCTTGTCGGCCCACGCCGGCGGCGTGTTGGTCACCTTCAGCCAGATGTCGGTGCCGAACGCCCGGGCGGTCTGCTTCGGGGGCAGGTCCGCGGCCGTCTCGTACTTGTCGCCGACGATCTTCGCGTAGTCCTCGACGAACCGGCGGTACGCCTTGTACCCCTCGTCGCCGACGAGGAACTTCACGCCGCCCTCGTGCTTCGCGTCGTTCAGCGGCTTGCGCAGGAGCAGGCTCTTCTCGGGCGCGTTTGTATCGATGAGCTTGCTCTCCATGAGGTACTTCAGCGTCGCCTCGGGGCCGGCGGCCTTGAACCACGCCACGCGGTCGCCGTACTCGGCGGCGAGCTTCTTGTTCTCGGCGCTCCCCTCGGTGTGGCAGCTCATGCACCGGAACCGCATGGCCCACACGCTGTTCGTGAACGACTCGAGCAACTGGTCCTTGCGGGCGTGGCGGATCACCGCGACGGGCCGCGGCGGCTTCGCCAGCTCGTCGGCCTTGAGCTTCGGGGCGGCGCGGAGGTCCTTGTCGGCGCAGCACGCCTTGACCCACGCGGCGAACGCCTCGTACTCGGCGGTGCGGTTCTTCTGGTGAATCAGGGCCGCGCCCTTCTCGGCCTTGCCCATCTCGATGAGCGCGAGGATGCGGGACTTCTCGGGCGTGTCGAGGTCGATGAGCCCCTGGTCGCGGAGCGAGAGGAACGTCTCGCGGGACGACGGGCGGATGTAGTTCTTCAGGTCCACGGCCGCGAGGTGGCACTGGACGCAACTCGACGGGTCCGGCGACTTGAAGATCGGCCCGATTCGCTTCTCAAAGACCTGTTCGGGGGTGGGGGCTTGTTCGGCGACCAGGCCGAGGAGGAGGACGGCGAACATTGGGGCGGCTCCGGGGGGGGTCTGGAGTGTACCCGCCGAGCACCGGCACCCGGAAGCGCGAATCGCGACGCCCGCTGCCGCGCAAAATCCGCCCCAGCTCGTATCGCCTCGCGCCGCCGCTGGGTATCATCAGCGCCCGAGGTGACACAATGACTCGCACAATCTCCGCGTGCGCCCTGTTCGCGCTCTCCACGACCGCTCTCGTTCCGGGCGCGGCCGCACCACCCGACACACCCGTGATCGCGTTCGACGACGTGACCGAGAAGGCCGGCCTGAAGGAGCCGCTCGCCGGGCTCATGGGCCACGGCGGCGCGTGGGGCGACTTCGACGGCGACGGCAAGCCGGACCTGTTCGTCGGCGGGTTCTGCGACCGGCCGAACGCCGAGTACAAGCCGGCCGCCGGGCCGGTCGCCTCGGCGCTGTTCCGCAACCGCGGCGACGGCACCTTCGCGCACGTCACCGACACCCCCGCGAAGATGTTCGGCCGCACCAGCGGGGCCGTGTTCGCGGACCTCGACAACGACGGCCGCCCCGAGCTGTACGTCGCGAACAACGCCCGCAACAAGGGCAAGAAGACCGACGAGCCGCAGGCGTCCGCCCTCGCGCGCCGCAGCGCGCTCCTCAAGAACGACGGCGGCGCGTTCGTGGACATCGGCAAGGACAGCGGCGCGTGCCCGGACGCGCTCCTCTCGGCCCGCAACGTCGCGGTGCTCGACTACGACAACGACGGCCTGCTCGACCTGCTCGTGATCGAGGACAAGTTCACCCGGACGCCGCGGACGACGCTGTTCCGCAACGATGGCGGGCTGAAGTTCCGCGACGTGACCAAAGAGGTCGGCCTGCCGGAGAGCGTGTTCGGCCTCGGCGTCGCGGTCGCGGATGTCAACGACGACGGCCGGCCCGACGTGTTCGTCCCGCACTCGAACAAGCTGTTCCTCTCGACGAGTGACGGGAAGTACCGCGAGGCGACCGAACTCGCGGCGGTGTTCGCGTGGAAGCCGCTCGACGGCGAGGACTGGCCGTGCGGGGCGTGCTTCGCCGACCTGAACCGCGACGGCCGCCTCGACCTCGTGCTGTCGCTCCACAGTATGAAGGCCCGCAACAAGGTGTTCCTCAACGACGGCGTGAAGGACGGCGTCCCGCAGTTCCGCGACGTGACCAAGGACGTCGGCCTCGGTGACACCGTGCCGGTGCGGTGCCCGCACGTCGAGGTGCAGGACTTCGACAACGACGGCTGGCCCGACATCTACCTCTCGGCGGCGCACCTGGAGGGCGGCAAGGTGTCGCCGCTCATCTTCCGCAACCTCGGCGCGAAGGACGGGCTGCCGCGGTTCGAGCCGCCGTGGCCGGTCGAGAAGGCGAACGCCTACTACCCCGCGGGGCCGTCGTGCGACTACGACGGCGACGGCCGCACCGACCTGTTCCTCATCAACTGGTTCCAGGGCAACCACAGTCGCCTCTTGCGGAACACCTCGGCGGCGAAGAACTGGCTCGACGTGCGCGTCACCGGCAAGGCCACGAACCGCGACGGCATCGGCGCGAAGGTGTGGGTGTACGAGGCCGGCAAGCTCGGCAAGCCCGAGGCGCTGCTGGGCCACCACGAGATCGGCGTCGGGTACGGGTACGCGAGCGGGCAGTTGCCGGTGGCGCACTTCGGGGTCGGCGACGCCGCGACCGTCGACGTCCGCGTCGCGCTCCCGGGCAGCAAGGCGACGCTCGACAGGCCCGCCACGAAGGCGAACCAGGTGCTGACCGTGAAGGAATAAGGCGCTTTGATCGAGGTGGTCGCCACTCGAAAATGGTTGGCGTAGTGCCCCTCACCCGCCGCGAAGCGCGGCGACCTCTCCCCGTAGGAACGGGGCGAGGTGTTACCCCTGTGCGTCTCCGAGCGCGGCGGAGGGGCTTTCGCTGGGACGAAGACCAGCCGCCCCCACCTCGCCCCGTTCCTACGGGGAGAGGTCGCGACCCGGCTCTGCGGGTCGCGGGTGAGGGGCAGCACCTGAACATTGTGTCCGACTGCTCGCCCCGCCCGGTGCTTTCCAAACTCGCCCCGCCCCGCTCCCCACCGGAACCCCGCCATGTCCCGCTGCCTCTCCGTCCTCGCGTTCGCGCTCGCGGCCAGCGCCGCCGCGGTGCTGCTCCCGGCCCCCGCGTCCGTTGCGGGCCAGAAGAAGAAAGCTCCCGAGTGGAAGGCCCCCGAACTCCCGGGCGGCAAGGCGGTCGTCACCGACACGTCGGACGTGTTCGTCAAGGTGCCCGAGGGGGTGAAGCTCGCCGAGGGCGTGACCGTGGCGAAGGTCGCGCCGGCCATCGACTTCGCGTACTACCCCGGCCAGACCTACGCGGGCAACCCGTGGTCCACCTGGGGCGAGAGCACGTTCGCCAACGGGAAGTATTACGCCTCGCTCGGCGACCACAAGGCCCCGGCCGGCACCGCGTTCGTCTACGAGTACGACCCGGCCACGAAGGCGTTCCGCCAGCTCATCGACCTGCAGAAGCTCCTCGCGCTGCCCGAGGGCCACTATGCGCCGGGCAAGATCCACACGACGCTCACGCTGGGCAAGGACGGCGCGATCTACTTCGGCACGCACCGCGGGTCCACGCGGGTGACCACCGACCAGTACCACTACAAGGGCGACTGGATCGTGCGCGTCGACGCGAAGACCGGCAAGGCCGAGGTGGTCGCGCACGCGCCGGTGCCGAAGCACTGCATCCCGACCGGCCTCCTCGACCCCGAGCGGCTCATCTTCTACGGCGGCACCGCACCCGGCGAGGGCAAGGACGAGGGCGACAGCGTCCACTTCTTCGCCTACGACGTGCAGAAGAAGAAGGTGCTGTGCGACGTGCCCGACGGCCCGGCGCGGGCGATGATCTTCGCGAAGTCCACCGGCCGCGTGTACTACGTGCAGGCGAGCGGCAAGTCGCTGATGCGGTACGACCCGGCGAAGCCCGACGCGCCCGAGAAGATCCCCGGCGAGATCGGCATTCGGGCCGCCAGCGAAGAGACGAAGGACGGCACCGTGTACACCGTCTCGACCGGCCAGAAGGGCATCCCGGAACTGTTCGCGTTCGACACGAAGGCCGAGAAGGTGACGCCGCTCGGCCCGGCCGCGGTCGGCGTGGTCGGGTACATCACGGCGTTGAAGATCGACCCCACCGGCCGCTACCTCTACTACGTCCCCGGCTCGCACGGCGGGTCCGAGAAGGACGGCTCGCCGGTCGTGCAGTTCGACACGAAGACGAAGACCCGCAAGGTGATCGCGTTCCTCAACCCGTACTACAAGGACACGCACGGCGTCGCGCCGGCGGGCACCTACAGCTACGCCCTGTCGCCCGACGGGGCCGACCTGTACGTGACGTGGAACGCGAAGCGGCCGGACGCGAAGGCGTGGGACACGGTCGCCCTGTCCGTGGTCCACATCCCGGCCGCCGAGCGCCGCACGGAGTGAGGCTGCGGTGAAGGGGTGCGGAATCGACGACGTAGCCGGTGGCGAATCGTGGTTCGGCCCCCTCACCCGCGCTCGCAGAGCCTCGTCGCGACCTCTCCCCCGAGACCAGGGGAGAGGTGGGGCACGCCGGTGCCACGCAGCGCTCACCTATGCGTCTTGCTAATGAGAAGCCCGGTGAGCCCCACCTCGCCCCCGGTCTCGGGGGAGAGGTCGCCGCGCTTCGCGGCGGGTGAGGGGGGTGCCACCGGACCAACTCCCCGGCGCTGACGACTCGCTCAGGGCTCGCCCAAGCCCCACCCATCTGCGACCCATTTCCCGCCGGCCCGTTGCGTTCCACCTGGCAACCGCCCAGAATAGCAGTCACGCCTGCCCCCGCATCATCTCCTGGAGCGTTGCGACATGCCGAGCCCGATCACCCAACCGCTGGGCCGCCGGTCGTTCCTCCGCGGCGTCGGGGTCTCGATGGCGCTGCCGTGGCTGGAGTCGGTCCCCGTGTGGGGCGACGACAAGCCGAAGAACACCGCGTCCGAGCCGCCGGTGCGGTTCGCGGTGCTGTTCTCCGGAAACGGGTTCCACAGCAAGGAGTGGTGGGCGAAGGGCGAAGGCAAGGGGATGGAGTTCGGCAAGGTGCTCGAGTCGCTCGCCCCCGTGCGCGAGAAGACGCTGTTCCTCCGCGGGCTCTACAACGCCGAGGCGCTCATCGGCGGCATCCACAGTTGCCAGACCGGGAACCTGCTCACCGGGGCTCACCTGGCCCCGGCCGGCGAGGTGAAGAGCGGCGTCAGTTGCGACCAGGTGATCGCGGAGCGGACGAAGGAGCAGACGAAGGTGCCGAGCCTCGTGCTCGGGTGCGAGCCGTCGATCGCCGCGATCCACAAGAACTACTCGATGATCTACAGCTCCCACATCTCGTGGAGCTCCGCCACCACCCCGACCCCGCTCGAACTGTACCCAGCGCTCGCGTTCGACCGCCTGTTCCGCGACGAGGTCGGCCGGGCCGACAAGAGCGTCCTCGACGCCGTCCGCGAGGACGCCACCAGCTACAAGAACAGCGTCAGCAAGGCGGACCAGCGGCGGCTCGACGAGTACCTGAACAGCGTCCGCGAGGTCGAGACCCGCATCGCCCAGGCCGGGAAGGCCGGCAAACTCCAGGGCTGGCGGCCCACGCTCGACAAGCCCGACATGAAGCGGCCGGCCGACGGCATCCCGCAGGACATCGACCAGCACATGAAGCTGATGTGCGACATCCTGGTGCTGGCGTTCCGCACCGACACCACCCGCGTCAGCACGCTGAAACTGAACAACGACCACTCGTCGCAGCGGTTCCCGAACCTCCCGGCGGCCACGGCGAAGGGCGGGATCGACTACATGATCCACCACCTGCTGTCGCACACCGACGGTGCGGACTGGCTCAAGGTGAACCAGTTCTTCCTGCAGCAACTCGCGTACATCGCGACCAAGATGGACGCCGTGCAGGAGGGCGACCGCACGCTGCTCGACAACAGCATGATCCTGTACGCCTCCAGCATGATGACCGGGAACCACAACAACGACCAGTTGCCGGTGGTTCTGGTGGGCCGCGGCGGCGGGCAGATCAAGACGGGCCGGGTGCTCGATTACCTGGGCAAGCCGAACCGCAAGATGTGCAGCCTGTACCTGTCGCTGATGGAGAAGGCCGGCGTGAAGCTCGCCGAGTTCGGCGACTCGAAGGAGAAGCTCGGCGAGATCTAATTCCCCCAGGCGAGCGGGGGGCGTGAGCCCCCCGAGTCCCGAGATCACGCAACCACTCGGGGGGCTCACGCCCCCCGCTCGCCAAGATTCGACCCCGCCCCTTCCCCCTTCCGAAAGCTGCCGCCATGCTCCGCCTCGCGTCCTCTTCGGCCTTCGCACTCACCTTCGCGCTTACACTTTCGGCCGCCGACTGGCCGCAGTTCCGCGGGCCGGACCGCACCGGCATCAGCAAGGAGACCGGGCTCCTCAAGGCGTGGCCCAAGGACGGCCCGGCGAAGCTGTGGCAGGTGAAGGGGCTCGGCCTCGGGTTCGGCACGCCGGCCGTCGCGAGCGGGATGATCTTCGGCATGGGCACCCGCGACGAGAAGGACGGCGTGTGGGCGCTCAAGGAGGCCGACGGCAGCGAACTGTGGTTCACGCCGATCGACGAGGCCCGCAAGCCGAACCAGAACAACGGCCCGAGCGGCACCCCGACGTTCGACAACGGGAAGCTGTACACGATCAGCAGCAAGGGCAAGCTCGCGTGCCTCGACGCGAAGACCGGCACGGTCGCGTGGCAGGCCGACTTCGTGAAGGACTTCGGCGGCGGCATCCCCGGCTGGGGCTACTGCGAGTCGCCGCTCATCGACGGCGACAAGCTCGTCTGCACGCCGGGCAAGAAGAACGCCATCGTCGCGCTCAACAAGAACACCGGCGAGGTGATCTGGAAGTCGGCGCTGCCGAAGGACGAGGGCGCACAATACTCCTCGGTCCTCGCGGCCGAGATCGGCGGGCAGCGGCAGTACGTCCAGTTCCTGAAGGGCGGCGTGGTGTCGGTCGGCGCGTCGGACGGCGCGTTCCTGTGGCGGTACGACCACCCGGCCAACGGCACCGCGAACTGCTCGATGCCGCTCGTCGCCGGCGGCATGGTGTTCGCCGCGTCGGCGTACGGCACCGGCGGTGGGATGGCCCTCGTCGAGAAGAAGGGCGACACGTTCGAGGCGAAGGAGGAGTACTTCGACAAGGCGATGCAGAACCACCACGGCGGCATGGTGCTGATCGACGGGTACGTGTACGGCACCGGGAGCAACGCGCTGCGGTGCGTCGAACTCAAGACCGGGAAGGTGATGTGGGAGGAGCGGAAGCCGGGCAAGGGCTCGGTCACGTTCGCCGACGGGATGCTGTACTGCCGCAACGAGGGGAGCGGGAAGGTGTTCCTCGTCGAGGCGAACCCGAAGGAGTACGTCGAGAAGGGCGTGCTGACCCAGCCGGACCGGTCGAAGAACAGCGCGTGGGCGTACCCCGTGGTCGCCAGCGGCAAGCTGTACCTCCGCGACCAGGACGTGCTGCTGTGCTACGACGTCGCCGCGAAGTGAGGGTCGAGCCCGCGGTGTTGAGTCGTTCGCCTCACGCGGGCCGCCACGGAGGGCGGCCCCTACAGATCCGCTTGGTTCGGAGGGGCCGCCCACCGTGGCGGCCCGCCAACCAGTTCCC
>NZ_JBHYGG010000033.1:0-20927 GCF_051859125.1 Gemmata sp. | reverse complement strand
GGGGGGGGGGGGGGGGGGGGGGGGGGGGGGGGGGGGGCCCCCCCCGCCCCGCCCCCCCCCCCCCCCCCCCACGCCCCCACCCCCAACCTCCCACTTCTAACGGTCAGTCCTGCGGCTGCGGGTGGCGGTCCCGGTCCCCGCGGTCACGATCGCCGCGGTCGCGGTCGCGGTCCCCGCGGTCCCGGTCCCCGCGCTCGCCGCGGTCCCGGTCGCCCCGCCCGCGGTCGTCGCGCCCGCGGTCGTCGCGACCGCGGTCGTTGCGGCCCCCGTTGGGGAACTTCCCGCCCGACAGCCGCGGCAGCGGGGCCGGCGGGAGCAGCCGCACCTCGTTGCCGTTGTGGTCGAAGCACCGGACCGACATCGTGTCCGGCGACACGCCCGCCTGGCCCGTCACCTGGATCTCGAGCTTGCCCCGCTCCTCCATCCCGGCGAGTTCCTTGCGCCGCTTGTTGAGCAGGTAGTGGGCCACGTCGGTGTGGACCCCGACCTGGATGCTCGCGATCGCCGGGGCCCGGTGCGCGGCCAGTTGCACCAGCCGCATCACCTCGATGCTCAGGCTCTCGCTGGTCTTCACGAACCCGCTCCCGCGGCAGTGCGGGCAGTCCGCGAAGATGCTCCGCTTCAGGCTCGGGCGGATCCGCTGCCGGGTCATCTCGATGAGCCCGAACTGCGAGATCCGGAGGATCTTGGTGCGGGCGCGGTCCCGGCGGAGCGCGTCGCGGAACGCGTCCTCGACCTTGCGGCGGTGCGCCTCGCTCCGCATGTCGATGAAGTCGTTGACGATCACCCCGCCCAGGTCCCGGAGCCGCAGCTGCCGGGCGATCTCCTTGGCCGCGTGCATGTTCATCTGGAACATGGTCTCCTCCGCGTTCTCCGCGCGGAAGCTCCCGCTGTTCACGTCGATGGCCACCAGCGCCTCGGTCTGCTCGATCACCAGCGACCCGCCGAGCGGCATCTCGATCCGCTTCTGGTGGATCTTCCCGATCTCGTCCTCGACCCCGTACTTGTGGAACAGCGGCTCGGTGCTCTCGAAGTACCGGATCCGGCTCGCGAACTTCGGCATCACGATCTGCAAGAACTCGCTGGCGTGCGCGAACGCCGTCGGCTCGTCCACCCAGATGGTGTCGATGTCGTTGGTGAAGATGTCGCGGATCGTCCGCGTGATCATGTCGCTTTCGCGGTAGATCTCGACCGGCCCGGACACCCGCTTGATCCGCTTCACGACGACCTGCCACAGCCGGAGCAGGTACGCGAGGTCGTTGCGCAGCTCGCGGGCGTCGCGGTCCACGGCCGCGGTGCGGACGATGAACCCGACCCCCCTGGGCGGGGCCAGCGTGGTGAGGATCTCGCGGAGCCGGCGGCGCGCCTCGTGGTCCTCGATCTTCCGCGACACCCCGACCCGGTTCAGGCTCGGCATCAGGACGAGGTACCGGCCGGCGATGCTGATGTACGTGCTGAGCGTCGGCCCCTTGGTGCCGACCGCCTCCTTGATGACCTGGACGAGCACCTCCTGCCCGCGCTTGAAGATCTGCTCGATCGGGGGCTTCGGCATGCCGCGGTCCCGGCCGCCCTTCGGCCCGCCCTTGAACCCGCCCGGCCCGCCCTTGAACCCGCCCGGCGCGCGGTCCCGGTCGCCGCGCGGCCCGCGGTCCCGGTCCCCGCCACGGCCGCCACCCGGCCCGCCCCGGCGGTCGCGGTCGCGGTCCCCGCCCCGGCCGCCGCCACCGCCGCCACGCGGCCCACGGTCGTTGCGGTCGTTGCGGTCCCGCTTGCGGTCCTCGAAGTCGTCGTTGAACCCGCGGCCGACGCCGGCCCCTTCCGCCGCCCCGGCCTCGTCGGCCGGCCCGAACCGCTCCTCCTCTTGGGCGGTCTCGCGGGCGTCCTCCTCGGCCTCGTCGGCGGTCTCCGGGTCGGCGGCGAACCCGGTTTCGGACTCGTCCTCGTCGTCGTCACCGTTCGCGCGGGGGGCCGGCGCGCCGGCGAACCGGTCGTTCGGCGCGTCCGGGTCGAAGTCGTTGTCGTCGAAGAACGGCTTGACCTCGAACTCGTCGTCGCCCGCGGTGCGGCGCTCGGCCCCGCCCATGACCTTCGGCTTGTCGTCGCCCTCGTCGCCCTCGCCGTCGGCCTTCTTCTTGCCGCGGCGCGGCTTGGCCTTCGGCTTGTCCTCGGCGGCGGGCTCGGCGGCCTCGGCGGCGGGCTCGGCGGCCTCGTCGGCCTTGGGCTTCGCCTTCCGCACGCGGGGCTTCTTCTTCGGCTCGGCCGCTTCCGCTTCCGCGGGCTCGGTGGCCTCGGCATCGGCCTCGGTCGACTCGCCCTCCGCCGGTGCGGGGGCCGCGACCGGGGTGGCGGGCACGACGATCCGCGGGGCCGGGGCCGCGTCGTCGCTGATCCCGGCCCCGAAGTCGTCGTCCTCGTCCGCGGGCGGCGGGGCGGGCTTGCGGGCGATCACGGTCGGGGTCGCGGGCTGCGGCTGCGGGCGGGCCGCGACGGGGGCCGGCGGGGGGGGCACGTCATCGAGCCCGGCCCCGAAGTCGTCCTCGTCGTCGGCCGCGGGGGCCGCCCTGGCGACCGGGGCCGGCGCCGGCCGGGGTTCCGGGGCCCGGTGCGGGGTCACGGCCGCTTCGGCTTCGGCTTCGGCCTCTGCCTCGTCGGGCGCGTCGGCCTCCTCGACCTCGTCGGCCAGCGGCAGTTCGGTCTCCTCGTCGAGCCCGGCGGTGAACTCCTCGTCGTACTCGGCGTCGGGCGGGGGCGGCGCGCGCCGCGCGGGCGGCGGCTGCGGTTGCTCCTCGAGCCACGACGTCATCGGCTGCGGCTGCGGCGGCCGCGGCCCGCGGTCCCGGGGGCCGCGGTCGTTCCGGTCCCGGCCGCCGCGCCCGCCCCGGTCCTTGTCGCCGCCGGCCGGCCGCGCGCCGTACTCGCGGTCGAGTTCGGCCTCGTACTCGGCCAGGTCGTCCTTCGACATCAGGTGCTTGTAGTACGCCGGGTCCACGTCGGACACGTGCAGGAACCCGTTGCGGCCGATGCCGAAGTCGACGAACGCGGCCTGGATGCTCCCCTCGATGTTGACGATCCGGCCCTTGTAGATGTTGCCGACGTAGCTCTCCTGGCTGGAGCGCTCGACGTACAACTCTTCGAGCACGCCGTCCTCGACGATGGCGATGCGGCACTCCTCCGGTTGGAGGACGTTGATCAGCATTTCCTTCTTCATTTTTTGATCCTGTCTACGGTATCGGGTGTTCGTTAAAAGGTTGCTGTTGGCTGGCGGTCGTTTGTTGTTCGGCGCGGTGACTCGTTGTTGGGGAGCGGTCTTGCGACACCGCGGCCCCAGCAACCGGCACCCAACGAACCACAACCAGCGAACAACGTCCCCAAGAGGTCATTCCACGACCGGCCCGAGGGCCGGTACGGGTGAGTCGTCTTCCTTGTGGCTCTGGGTCAGGGTGGCGACGGTCGCGGGGTCGAGCGGCAGCGCGTCGGCCGGGCCGTCGGGCGGAACGTCCGCCGGGTCGGTGGTCGTACTGTCAACTTCGTCGCGGAGTTCCACGGTGGTCCGCTCGGCGACGGCCCCGGCGTCCACCAGGTCCGCCGCGTTCAGCAGCTTCAGCAGTTCGTCGGCGCGTGCGGTCCCGGTCCCGGTGACCCACAGGTCGAGCACCAGGCGGCCGCCGGCCACGGTCACGGTCCGCAGGTACGGGCGGACGTTGAGTCGCTTCGGGTTCGGGCGGAGCCGCTCGACCCAGACCTTCGCCTGCGCCATCACCTCTTCGCACCGCTCGCGGAGCGCGTCGGCGCGGTCGTCGGGCACCGGGAGCCGGTAGACGATCCGCCGCGGGGTGCCGGTGGCCCGCATGGGGACGACGGCGACGCGGGTGAAGTCGAGCCCGAGGGGGGCCTGGGCGCGGAGGGCGGCGAGGGTCTCGTCGGCGTCGAGCTCCTTCAGGAACTCGATCTCGACGACCTCGTCGAGCCCCTCGACGCCGAGCGGGAGGGAGAGCGCGAAGACGACGCGGGGGCCGGGGTGGAACCCGGCGGTGGATTTGAACGGGAGCGCGGCGCGGCGGAGCATGCGCTCCAGGCACCGCATGAGGTCGTGGTGCGAGAGGAGCCGGAGCGTGCCGGTCTTGGCGAAGCGGAAGCGGAGCTTGTCACCGAACATCGGTCCCGGTTTCCCGGGAGACGGAGAATGTAAAAGGGCAATGTAAAGAATAAAAAGCAAATGACAGAGATGTTATCTCTTATTTGATTGTTTTTACTTTACATTTTCCCTTTTAAATTGCTCCACTCTCCCACTGTCTCAACCCGTCGCGGGCCGCGGTCGCCGGTCGCCCTGTCGGGGTTTGGTGCCCCCCGATTGGATCAGGTCGGTCCGGGTCAGTCGGCCGCCTCGGGGAGGATACGGCGTAGTTGGTCTCGTAAAAAGCTGCCCACCTGGCGGGCAGTTTCCATGTTCAGGCACTGGTCGGCGAGCCGCTTGGCCTCGTCCACCCGCAGTTGGCGGATGACCCGCTTGATCTCGGGCACCTTGCGGGGGGTGACGCTGAGCTGTCGGAGGCCCAGGCCGACCAGGAGCGGGGCGTAGAGCGGTTCCCCGCTCATCTCCCCGCACACGTTCACCTCGATCTGCTCCTTTTCGGCGGCCTCGACCACCCGCTTAATGAGTCGGAGAACGGCCGGGTCTGTCGCGTTGTACAGGTGGGCGACGCTCTCGTTGTTCCGGTCGGCCGCCAGGGTGTATTGGATCAGGTCGTTCGTGCCGATCGAGAAGAAGTCGACCTCCCGGGCGAGCACGTCCGACATGAGCGCCGCGGACGGCACTTCGATCATTGTACCGACGGACAGGTCGCGTTTGAAGGGGATTCCGGCGTCCTCCAGGTCTTCCTTCACCTCGTTGAGCAGGGTCTTGCACTGGCGGAGCTCCTCCACCGTGCTGATCATGGGGAACATGACGCGGACGTTGCCGAGGGTGGCGACCCGGAGCAGGGCGCGGAGCTGGGTCTTGAACAGGTCGAGCTTCCGCAGGCACAGGCGGACGCTCCGCAGGCCGAGGAACGGGTTCTTCTCGGCCGCGCCGCCGGTGGCGGCCGAGAACTTGTCGGCCCCGAGGTCCAGGGTACGGATCACGACCGGGCGGGTCGGGCCGAGGGTCTGGACCACCTGGCGGTACGCCTCGAAGTGCTCCTGCTCGGTGGGGTCGGACGTCTTGTTGAGGTACAGGAACTCGGTCCGGTACAGGCCGACGCCCTCGGCCCCGCGCTCGAGGCAGTGGGCCGCCTCCTGGGCCAGTTCGATGTTGCCCAGGAGCCGCACCGGGGTGCCGTCGCTGGTGGCCGAGGGCTTGTCGCGGAGCGAGTCGCACCGGTCGGCCCGGGACCGCTCGGCGGTCCGCTTCTCCTCGTACCGGGCGAGGGTCGATTCGTCCGGGTTGATGATGAGGATCCCCTCCTCGCCGTCGACGATCACGACGTCGCCGCCGGACACGTCGGACAGGAACCGGCCGATCCCGACCACGGCCGGGATCTCCAGCGCGCCGGCGAGGATGGCGGTGTGGCTGGTCGCGCCGCCGCTCTCGGTGGCGAAGGCGTGGACCGTCCGCGGGGAGAAGTCGGCGGTCTCGGACGGGAGGAGGTCGGTGGCGAGGACGACGACCGGTTCGGTCAGCTCGCTGAACGGCTCGAGGTTGTCGCCCTGGAGCAGGGCCAGGATCTGCCGCTCGATGTCGATGAAGTCCTTGGCCCGGCGGCGGACCTCGGCCCGGTGGTGCTCCGGGCCCTTGAACTCTTCGAGCCGGCGGACGAACTCGCGGATCACCCGGCTGACGGCGTACTCGGCGGAGTACAGCTGGGTCCGGACGAGGGCCTCGATCTGGTCGCGGAACCCGGCGTCCTCGATGACGGACCCCTGGGCGGCGAAGATGTTGCCGATGGCCGGGCCGTGCAGGGCGGTGATCCGGAGCCGGTTCTCGCGGGCCTCGGTGGCGGCGACCTCGAACGCCTTGCGGAGCCGGGCCACCTCGGCGGGGACCTGGTCGGCGGCGACGGTCTGGTGCGTGATCCGGACGCCCTCGGTATCAATGACGAAGGCCGGGCCGATGGCCACGCCCGGTGAGACGGCGATACCGTGGTGCCGGATTTCCATTCGCCGGGGTCCGGGCCCTGGGTGTTAGGGGTCTCGCGTCCGGCGCGGGCGGGCCGGGGCGGGTCAGTTGGTGTAGTCCTCCCCGCCGGGGGCGGCGAGGATGTCGCACAGCGCGTCGAGCGCCTGGCCCGCGTCGGGGCCGTCGACCTCGACCAGCACGTCCGTCTCGGGCAGGACGACGAGCATGATCAGGTCCAGCAGGTTCTTCCCGTTGGCCCGGGCGTCGCCGTTCCACACGGTCACGGCCGAGGCGTACCGCTCCGCGGCCCGCGAGAACCGGTCGGCGGCCCGCATGTGGAGGCCGAGCGGGTTCACCACCCGGATGGTGCGGCGGAGCGGTCCGGTCCCGTTCACGGCGGTGGTCTCGTTCGGTCGCCCAAGGGACAGTGCCCGGGTGGGGTGGGGGAACGGGGTGTCCGCGTCCCCGGTGCCCCGGTCGTTGTCGGTCGCCGCCGCGTTGCGCGCCATGATCCGCTCCCGAAACCGCCCGCCGCGCCCCGCCCCGGTCCTCCCGCCCACTGCTCCGCCCTGGTGGCCGGTCCCGCCGGAGGCCGCGTCACCACCCGGGGGCGGCCGTCTCGAGCAGGTTCCAGATCTCGTCCTGGGTCGCGCACGCCCGCAACTTTTTCACGAACTCCTCGTCCCGCATCGTGCGGACGACCGCCTCGAGCGCCCGCAGGTGGACCCCGGGCTGGTCGTGCGGCGACAGGAGCAGCACGAACACGAACGCGGGCTCGTTGTCCAGGCTCCGGAACGGGAGCCCGGCGGGGGCCAGGGCCAGGGTGCCCACGAGCCGGTCGATCGCCGCGTGCCGCGTGTGCGGGATCGCGATCCCCTGGCCGATCCCCGTCGTCCCGATCTTCTCCCGTGCCATCACCGCGCGGACGATGTCCGGCAGGTCCGTGTCCCGGAAGCACCCGGCGGCGCGGAGCGCCCCGGACATCTCGGCGACCACCTGCTCCTTCACCCGGCCGACGGCCTCGGCGTCCTCGGGGGCCACCCCGGCGGCCGAGGCGGACAGGCGCGGGAGGATCGCGTCGCGGACGAGGAAGTTGGTCAGTCTCATCCCGGTGTCTCCTCGGCGCGGCGGGCTGGGGGCTTGTGCGTCCACGGCACCCCCCAGTTCACGAGACGCCGCCGTTGTGCGACGGGTCCCGGCGGTGGTCCTGCAGCTTCTCTTTATAGTGCCGGAGCTGCTGCTTGATGTGGTCCTTGGCCAGTTGGAACGCCACCTCGATCTCGACGTCCCGGTCCGTCGCCACGAACTCGTGCTTGTGCTCGGCGTGCGCGATGATCTCGACGCCGAGCTTGTTGTCCCGGTCCCGGTGCAGGTCCACCGTGACCACGATCGAGGTGAGCCGGTCGAAGTAGTGCAGCAACTTCTCCGCCTTCTCGTGGAACAGCTTTTGCGTGACTTCGTTCAGGTGCCCGTGTCGGGCGGAGACTGTCACCAGCACCGTGGACCTCGTGTTCCGGTTGCGGCCGACCCGTTGGGCGGCGGGGGTGAATGCGGTCGCGCGCCGCCCGACCGGCTGATTGTACTCGCCCCCCCCCCGGGCTTCAACCAACAGCCTGAGGAAACCCACAGTCTCGTTCAACAGTCTCGTTCAACCGTTCCGCGGGCGGGCCAACCCGCACCCCCGGTCGCCGACGCTCCCGGCCCGCCGGGCACCCGGTCGTCTCGGATCGCGTCACACCTTGGAGGCGCTCACGGTTCGCCCGGTTCCGAGGGCCCACCGGCATTCCAACTTTGAACCTTGAGCTCGGAACCCGGCCGCTCATGCCAGGTTCGATAGAACCGGAACCGTGGCGGATGGGTCCGAGCCCGAGCGCCGAGCGAGGGTTCACGCTGACCCTCGCTCGGCGCTCGGGCTCGGACCAATACGAATCCCACAGATCCGGGATCAGTCCCGCGGGCGGGCCAGCGCGACCACCAGCCGCTCCACCTGCACCCGCTCCGGGAGCGCGACCCCGCCCTTGAGCCCGATGTTGATCTCGGTGAGCCACTCGGTCAGCCGCTCCAGCCGCCGCCGGCCCAGGTGCTTCAACTGCTTCTCGCAGCTCTGCCGGGCCTTGTCCCAGTTCGGCACCTTGGCCGCGGTCATCGCCTCGCCGAGCGGGAGCCCCTCGGTCACGAACCGCCCGACGGCCGCGAGCTTCCGCAGTTGGGCCGTGAGCGGGCCGAGCACGGCCATCGGGTCCTCCCCCTCGGCGAACAGGTCCTCGAGGATGCTCAGCGCCTCGCCGGGCCGCCCCTCGCCGACCGCGTCCATGATGCGGAACACGTCCGCGGCCTTGCTCCGGCCGACGAGCTTCACCACGTCGGCGGCCGCGATCGCCGGCTTCGCGCCGAGCGCCCCGGACAGCTTCCCGAGCTCCTGGTCGAGCAGCCCCATGCCGGTGCCGACCAGGTCGACGAGCGCCTCGGCCGCGTCGGCCGCGAGCTTCTTGCCGTGCCGCGCCTTCGCCCACTCGACGCACCACGCCGGCAGCTTGTACGGCGGCGGGACCTTGCACGCCACCTTCGCCGCGTCCGGCAGCGCCTTGGCGAGCTTCGTCGTCTCGGGGAACGCCTTGGCCTCCAGGACCAGCACGCCGATGGTGCTGGGCTTCGTGACGTACTGCTCCAACTGGGGCCGGTGGGCGGTGACGAACGGGTCGGCGCTCTCGACGACGACCACCCGGCACGGGGCCAGGAACGGGAGCGTGTCGAGGTCGTTGCGGACCGTGGAGAAGTCGAGCTTGTCGCCGGGGTACACCGAGAGCGCGAGGTCCGGGTCGGCGTCGCCGAGTGCGGCCGCGACGATCTTCTCGCGGGCGAGCCGCTTGAGGAAGTCCTCGTCGCCCGACAGGACGTACACGGGCTGGCGCTTGGGGGCCGCGGCGGCGAGGAACGGGAGGGCGTCCATGTCGGGGTCTCCGGGCCGGCCGCGCCCGAGGGGCCCGGCGGCGGCCGTCGGGCCATTGTGCCGGAACCAGCGGCCCGTGTCTGCGTCGGGTGGGTGCCGCGCTCGCGGTCCGCATGTCCTCGGCGCGCTCGCCGGCCGGGTTCACTCCGACGGGGCAGAATGGGTGCGGCTTGAGACCTTGGCGGGCGGGGGACGTGAGCCCCCCGGTAGAACCGCCACTCACCATCCACCGGGGGTCTCACGTCCCCCGCTCGCCAAAAACTGAAGGTCCGAAAGGAACGAGCGCGGAAAAGTGAGCCCACGTGCGGGTCGGTCAGCGGCGGGTGAGGACGAGGTAGCCGACGGCGGCGGAGAGGACGAGCACCAGGCCCAGGAGGACCGGGGTCCAGTCGAACGGCGGCTTCTCCGCCCGCGAGCCGCCCTTCTTGCCGCCCTCGGTCCGGCGGGAATTGGTCTTCGGGGGCGCGAACGGCGGGCCGCCGTCATCGCTTGGCGGGGGCGTGCCGCGGCGGGTCGGGCTCGGGTTCGTCGGGGTCGGCCGGGTCGAGCCCGCGGGGGTGGACCGCATCGCGCCGGAAGTGGGGCCGCTCTTGCCCGCCGGGGGCATCTGCGGGAGCCGGCCCGACCCGCGCGACCCGCCGCCCGACTGGCCCATCGGGTCGAACGGCTCGCCCGCGTCGGCCCGCCGCATGGTGCCGGACTGCGGGCCGGACCCGGGCGGGATGCGGGTCGCCGAGGTGGGACCGGCCAGGGCCGCCGGGGCCACGACCAGGTCGCGGAACTCGGCCATGCTCGACAGCGGCTGGAACTGGCCGGCCTTGGTGCGGCTCACCAGGATCAGCGACGGGTCGCCGAGCAGGTCGTCGCGGAGCGCGTTGCGGATGCTCTCGGTGTTCCCCTTCACCGTGTGGGTCGTGTTGGTCTCGTCCTTGTACACGAGGTACCACACGTCGGAGGTCGCGGCCGGGGCCGGCTGCGCGCCGGGCCGGGGCGGTGCGGTGCGGCTCTGGCCGGTGAGGTCCTCGAGGAACTCGCGGCAGCTCGCCGGCCGGCGGTCGGGCTCGGCGCTCATGGCCCGGCGGATCGCCCAGTCCACGCGGTCGGACACGCTCGGGGTCAGCTCGCGGGGGGTCGGGAACTCGTTGCGGACCTTCTTCATCCAGCAGTCGAGCGGGCTGGCGTTGTCGAACGGGACCTGCCCGGTGACCATCGCGTAGAGGGTCGCGCCGAGGGAGTAGATGTCGCCGCGGACGTCGACGTTCTTGGCGTTGCGGAACTGCTCCGGGGCCATGTAGTGGGGGGTGCCCAGGCCGCGGCCCGTTTTGGTCAGGTTCAGGTCGCCCTCGACGTCCTTGACCAGCCCCAGGTCGGTGAGCTTCGCCGTGCCGTCCCGGGTGATCATGATGTTGTCGGGCTTCACGTCGCGGTGGACGAGCCCCTGCTTGTGCGCCCGCTGGAGCCCCTCGCACACCTGCGCGATGAGCCGGACCGACTCGGCCTCGCCCAGCGCGCCCTTCCGCTCGATCCGCTGCCCGATCGACTCGCCGTCCACGAACTCCATGACCAGGAACGGGTGCGGGCCGGTGCCGCAGTAGTCCAGCGCGCGGACCACGTTGGGGTGGTCGAGGACGCGGGCGGCGAGGAACTCCCGCTCGAACCGCTGGAGCAGGACCGGGTTCTTGGCGGTCGCCGCCGCGATCACCTTGATGGCGACCGTTTCGCCGGTGGAGCGGTTGCGGCCCTTGTACACGGTCCCCATCCCGCCCTCGGCGATCTTCGACATGATCTCGTAGTTCCCCAGTTGCGATGGGGCGGCGTCCGAGGCCATGGGCGTGCATCTCCGTCGGGGGCGGGGGACCGGAACGGCGAACGCGACGGGGCCGGGCTGCCCCACACGAACCGTGTTTGCGGAGTGACCCCGCCTATCTTATAGTTTAAATTCGCGCGCTTGGCGAATACCGATCTGTTGGAATGATCGCCACGATCGGGTAAAATGATCCCGCACAAGTCGCGAACGCCTCGACGGCCAGCACCCGCACCGGCGGGCGCAGCCCGCACAACCACCACGGCCTCTGCAACCGCCCGTCCCGCCGTGGTTTGTGTGCGTTGTGCGCTTGTCAAGTCCGCAGTCGTTCGTCACAATCAAGTAGCTTCGGCCCCTCCGCCACGCTTTCGGGACCCGCGCCATGACCACGTTCGGCAAGGTGCTGATCTTCCTGAACATGATCGCGGCCGGTGCGTTCGCGTACTTCGGCCTGCAGGCCTACCACGGCGAGAAAGGGAAGGGCAACGGCCGCCAGGCGATCACCGCCGCGGGCCTCCGGCACGTCCTGCTCGTCGACGGGCTCCCGCTCGGCGACAAGGCCGGCGACCCGACCGACGTCCCGAACGACCCCGAGGCCGAGATCCCGTTCGAGGTCACCATGGCCGGCGGGTTCCGGACCAAGACGGTCGGCAAGAAGCTCCTCGACTCGTACTTCAAGGCCGCCCCCGGCGACGAGAAGCTCGGCGGCGGGGCCGTCCCCAACCAGCTCGCCGAGGTCAAGCGGGTCAAGGCGAAGGTCGACGCCGACCTCGCCGCCGCCGAGACCCCCGACGCCAAGCTCCTGCTCCTCGCCGGGTGGCTCCTGCTCCAGCCCGAGGTGTACGAGGAGCGGCAGGCGGTCCAGAAGCTCATCGCCGAGAAGAAGGTCGAGGACCTGGAGCGGCTCCTCAACGACAAGTTCGCCGCGGTCCTCGACGCCCCGAAGCCGCTCGACCCCGAGGTCGGCACACGGCTCCCCGAGGACGAGCGGGACGCGGCCAAGCTGACCGACCGGGTCAAGCAGGTCGACGCGTCGCGGGCCGCCACGCTCGACGACACCGAGCGCCGCAACCGGCTCGCGCACCTGCTGATCCACCTGAGCCCCGACGCGGACTGGCAGAAGCGGGTCGCGGTGGTCGTCGGGCTCCGCAAGTTCGCGGGGGCCATCATCAGCCAGGCCGAGCGGTTCGCGGTCATGGCCGAGCGGATCCGGCTCCTCGTGCCGATCGAGCAGGCCGACTACCAGGCCGCCGAGCGGACCCAGAAGTTCCTCGCGATCAACCGCACGACCCAGGCGAACAACCAGGCCGAGCTGAAGGCCAAGGCCGTGGAGCAGGAGAAGCGGGACGCCGACTTCGCCGCCCAGCGGGCCACCGAACTGAAGGCCATCCAGGAGCGGTACGCCCGGACCAAGGCGCAGGTGGACGAGATGCTGGTGAAGCAGACGGCCATCGAGGCGGCGCTGTTCGAGGTCCAGCGGGAGGTGGCGATCACCCTCGACGAGGTGTACCGCCTCGAGGGGGTGCTGGAGGCCCGCGAGCGCGACCTGCTCGGGCTCCCCCGGCCCCAGCCGGCCCCGAAGGCCGGGAACTGAGCACCCCAGCGGGCGACACGCGGCACTCCGAACCAGGGCGCGACCATGACATTCCTCGGGAAGACGCTGGCGTTCCTCAACCTGATCATCGGGCTGGGCATCCTCGCGTGGTCGGTGACCGTCTACGCGCAGCGGCCGGGGTGGTTCGACAAGCCGGCCGCCGACGCCGGCCCGCCGGACCGGGGCAGCACCCCGCTGACGTTCGACCAGCTCAAGACCGCGGCCGACGCCTCGGCCCGGGCCGCGAACCTCGCCAGCGGCGCGTGGGGCGCGAACCTCAAGGCGCTCGAAGAACTGGAGACCCGCCGGGACCGCCGCCGGGTCGAGTTCGCCGCCCGGCTCCAGTGGACCAAGGTGGGCAACGACAAGGACAAGGGCAACGCCTTCTACGAGCCGGTGTACGAGAAGGACGCGGCCGGCAAGGAGACGAGCGTCCTGAAGCTCTACGAGGTGGACGGGGCCGGGGCGTACACCCAGGTGAAGGGCGAGCCGGTCCTCGGGCCGGACAAGAAGCCGCTCCGGGGGTCCGAGACGCTCCTGACGAACTTCACCGACGACGTGAAGAAGGTGGTCGAGTTGTCGCAGAGCAGCGCCAAGTACCGCGAGGAGTACGCCAAGCTCAGCGAGGAGATCATCAAGGACGAGAACCGGCTCCAGCGGATGATCACGATCCGCGACGCGGTGCAGGGCGAACTGTTCTACCTGTCGTCGTTCGAGGTGAACGTCTACGAGACCCGCGAGACGGTCCTCCGGCGGCAGCGGCAGTTGGTGGTGCGGCTCATGGAACTCGGCGGCGTCGGCCCGAAGCCGGACGCCAAGAAGCCCGACGAGAAGAAGCCCGACGAGAAGAACTGACACGGGGCGGCGCGGGCGGCGTCATACGGGGTGGCCAACGAGAGACACGGCAGGCGCGGCGACGGGACCGGTAACGCGGCCCGGGGCCGGCCTTCTGAGGGGGACGGACGATGACCTGGTTCGGCAAAATCCTCACGTTCGTGGTGCTCGTCGGCTCCATCCTGTGGATGTTCCTGACGACCCAGGCGTTCGTCGCCCGGACGAACTGGAAGAAGCGCGCCGACGACTACAAGGTCGCCTACGAGGAGGTCGTCAAGGCCCGGGAGTCGGAGTACCGCCGGTTCCAGTCGAACGAGGACCACCTCAAGCGGCTCCTGCTCGCCGAGACGACCCGGAGCACCGACGCGCTCAAGGAGGTCGACTCGCTCAAGACCGCGTCGGTCATGGTGAACGCCCAGCTCACGACGCTCCAGGAGAACTACAACAAGGCCGACGTGCAGGCCACCAAGCTCCAGGCCAACGTGGACAACAGCCTGAAGGAGCTCGACACGGTCCGCAAGCGGACCAACGACCTCGAGAACGAGGCCGTCGCGCTCGTGCTGGCGACCGAGGCCGCGAAGAAGGAGGAGGTGAAGGCCAAGAACCAGGCCCGCCTCGCCCTGGCCATCGCCGACGACAACGCGAAGAAGGTCGAGGAGCTGGCCCTCAAGGTGTCCGAGCTGCGGGCGACCGGCGGCGGCGGGGCGCAGGCCCAGGTGCTGCGGTCGGTCACCAAGCCCCCGCCCCCGGTCCTCGGCAACCTCCGCGGCCAGGTCACCAACGTGTCCGGCGAGCTGCTCACCGTCAGCGTCGGCATCGACTCGGGCATGGCGGTCGGCACGGTCCTCGACGTGATCCGGCTCGAGGGCGGCGGCAAGTACATCGGGACGGTGAAGGTGACCAGCGCGCTGAACCTGTTCCCGAAGCAGTCGATCGTGACGTTCACCCCGGCCCGCCGCGACGTCCCGATGGACCGGCTCCCGATCGGCGACCTGCCCAAGTCCGGCGACCAGGTCCGCCCGCCCGAGGCGCTCACCGGCGGCCGCTAACGCACCCCGCGAACCACGACGGAGACCCGACCATGGCGAAGGCCGCGACGAAGGACAAGAAGGTGAAGCCCGAGGCCCCGCGGCCGCGGAGCGACGCCTACGTGATGATGCTGTTCATCACGTTCCTGGCGATCACCACCGGCGCGGCCCTGATGTACTTCGACTTCGCCGGGACCAAGGAGGCCGGCATCGGCGAGGACGAGGGGTACGGGAACCGCGTCCCCCCCAAGGAGCCGGTCCCGACGCTGCCGAAGCTCGGCGAGTCGATCAAGATGGCCGAGCCCCCGCCGGAACCGAAGCCGATGGACCCGGTGCCCGACCCGGAGCCGAAGAAGGACCCGGAGCCGAAAACGGACGCGGACCCGAAGAAGGACCCCGAGCCGAAGAAGGACGGGATGTAGCCCCTTTCGGCCGCCCGAACGAGAACACCCCCGCACCCGCGGGGGTGTTCTCGTTCGGGGGCAATACCGAGTCCGTTCGGTGGCACAGGCCTCTGGCCTGTGCGGGCGGTCACAGGCCAGAGGCCTGTGCCACCGGAATAGGGCACCGCCTCCGGCTCGCGTGCAACGTCTCACACGGCCGGCAACTCGAACCCCTTGCGGTAATCGCGGCCGAGGAGCTTGTTCGCCTCCGCGTCGTCGGTCGTCTCGGTCTTCGCGTCGAACCGCAGGGTCTTGCCGGTGCGGTACGCGAGGTTCCCGAGGTGGCACAGCCGCGTGCTCTTGTGGCCGATCTCGATCTCGGCGTTCGGCTTCGCCTCGCCGCGGACGCTCGCCACGAAGTTGCGGACGTGCTCGCCGACCACGTCGCCCTTCGGCCTGTCCGAGGCGTCGTCGCCCCCGCGGACCTTCCAGGCGTCGCCGTCGAACAGCAGCGTCCCCTTGTCGCCGTGGATGCTGATCCCGTACCCCTGGCCCTCCGGCCCCTGGCCCTTCTTCTCCCACACGCGGTGCTCCCACACGACCGTGCAGCCGGCCGCGCCGCCCGGCCCGGCGGGGAAGTCGAACGTCGCCGTCTGCGTGTCGGGGGTCTGCTGCTCGTCGTCGTAGAAGAACTTGCCGCCGGCGCAGCTCACCTTGGTGGGCGCGTCGAGGTCCAGGACGTTGCGGATCACGTCGAGCCCGTGGATGCCGTTGTTGCCCATCTCGCCGGTGCCCAGGTCCCAGAACCAGTGCCAGTTGTAGTGGAACCGGTTCTTGGTGAACTCGCCGCTCGCCGGCCCGAGCCACAGCGAGTAGTCGACGCCGGCCGGGGGCGCCTCGGGCTTGGCGACCCCGATGTTCGGGCGGTTCCCGGCGATCCACGCGCGGGCGAACGCGACCTTCCCGAGCTTCCCGGCCTGGACGTACTCGCGGGCCGAGATGACGCTCGACTGGCTCCGCCGCTGCGTGCCGGCCTGGATCACGACCTTGTACTTGCGGGCGGCCTGCACCATGCGCTGGCCTTCGAGCAGGTTGTGCGACACCGGCTTCTCGACGTACACGTGCTTGCCGCGCTCGGCGGCCCAGAGGGTCGCCAGCGCGTGCCAGTGGTCCGGGGCCGCGACGACCAGCGCCGTGACCGACTTGTCGTCGAGCACCCGGCGAACGTCGGTCTCGATCTTCGGTGGGCTGGCGGGGTTCTTGAGCGCGTCGAGGGCCGGCTTGACCATCGCCGGGTCGGGGTCGATGAGGTGCGTGACCTCGGTGTTGGGGGCGGCGGCGAACGTCGGGGCGAGCGTCTTGCCGCGGACCTTCAGGCCCATGACCGCGACGCGGACCTTCTCGTTCGGCTTGTCGGCGGCGCGGTTGTAGCTCGCGGCCGAGAGGGTGAGGGCGGACGTCGCGAGGAACTGGCGACGGGTGTGCGCGAGCATTGGCAGCGCTCCGGGAGGGGACGGGTGAGGGCCATCGTACCCGAACCGAGAGCGCACGCACCAGGGTGCAGTAATGAACCGGCGGATTGTGTTTCGGTCTACCAAGCCCGTTCAGACTTCAGGCCAGGCACAGCGAACGGCTCGGCATGCACTACCGCCCTTCGACGTCTAACGCGGCTGCCCACTCGACAAGCAGATCACGAAACTCCGAGGTGGGTACCTCGCAGCGGTGATCCGGCCGGCCCATGATGTCTTCGTCTTCAATCACGGCCACCCTGTTCCGGTCGCCGCGGACCAGAAACACGTTCCCCGCCCAGTCGATCACCCCGTCGCCCGCCACGGCTTGGTCGAGCAACGTAAGGTAGTAACGAACGATCTGGCAGCACGACGCTTCGCAGAACAGGAAGTCGTTGAGGACACCGCCAAACCCCTCCACGACTGCGTATGGCCGGCCATTGTCAAAGTGCGTGACACTCAGTTTCGCCACTCGTGCGCCTCCGTCGAAAACTCCGCTCAGCAGCCGCGGCTAAGAGCGATACCGCATCCTACTCGCTGACGGGGCCGCGTTGTGCGACAGCACTCGTTGCTAGGTTGATAGGCGCATCAGCACGCTTCGGTTCTCTGCGGCTCCGAGGAAGGCTCGGATGCGTTGGAAGTCCTCCGCAACGGCTTGCTCGGTGAAGTCCCGGACGTAGTTGCGGTAGTGCTCGAATTCCTCGATGCCGAACCACCACGCGATGACCTGTGGGATGTCGCTATCACGGACGCTGACAATGGCGCTGAGGTAGTCCTCGGGAAGCAGATGGATGCACGCCACCCAGAACCTTTCATCCCATGACTCTGCTGTTTCCGCGCCGTCCACCTTGGGCGTGAGGTCTCGCAAACTGGCGAAGACTTCCGCAAATGTGCGGCTTTTGAGCCGTGCGACCAGCACGTGAAGCGCTGTATCGTAGAGGTCGATGTTCAAGCTCAGCCAGCGTCGCTCGCTGAATTCCAGTGCGACGGTACGTGCGTCCTCCGGGGCAGCGACAACCAAGTAAGCTGAAGACATCTCGTCCCTGCCGACCGTTGGTTCAGATTGCATTCCCAGACCGACTGTCCATTCCACGGCGTGCGAACTCACACGGTAAGCGGCACTTTACGGCGGCGGCCGAAGTGTTCCCCACCGCCGAGCCGCCGGGTCAGTCGAGCTTGAAGTCGAACCGGTTCGGCTGGCCGGGCTTCACCTCGGCGGTCAGCGTGGTCGCGGAGGTGTACTTCTCGGGGAGCGACTCCTTCCCCTTGGGCGACGCGCCGGCCGCCTTTTCCTCCGGGGTCAGCTCGCCGCCCGGCACGACCATCGACACCGCGACCTTGTACGTCCCCGGGTCGAGCCCCTGCTCGGCGGGGACGGTGAACTCGCCCTTGCGGACCAGCGCCCCGCACAGCGGCCCCGGCGGGCCGCTCGCGGCGAAGAAGGTCACCGTCGCGTTGTCGAGCGGCTGGCCCTTGTACGACACCGTCCCGGACAGCGGCTGCCGCCCGGTCCTGGCGCCGCACCCGCAGACGAGGGCCAGCGCCACGCCGAGCCCGATGAGAGGAGTCACGCGCATGGGTACCGCACTCGGAATGGAATGAAGTGGTCCGTCAGCCGCCGATGGCCCGGACCACGATGAGGCTGATGCCCAGGAGCAGCGCCCCGACCATGATGGCCACGGCGGTGTTCCCCTTGATGAGTTCTTCCTCGACGTTGAGCTTCGGGGTGATCCACTCGAACACCTTGAACCCCAGCGCCAGCAAGGCGATGCCGAGGAGCCCGAACGCGGTGGCCGCGAGGAGCGACATCTCGAACGAGTTCGTGGTCCAGGCGTCGGCGAAGAGCGGCATCGGAGTCCCGAGGTCAAAGTTCCGAGGTCAAAGTCGGTCGTCGGCGACCGGGATTATCCCCGATGCGCTCCCAACTTTGAACGTTGAACTCGGAACTTTGAACCGAAACTACACCCACCCGCCCGTCACCGGCAGCACCTGGCCGGTGACGTAGTTCGTCTCCTCGCTGGCGAGGAACAGGACGGCGTTGGCGATGTCGTCAGTGGTGCCGAACCGGCCGGCCGGGATCGCCTTGATGTACTCCGCGAGCATCTCCGGCTTCACCTCGCCCATCATCGCCGTCTGGATCATCCCCGGGGCGATGGCGTTGGCGGTGATCTGCCGCCGGGCGAGTTCCTTGGCCAGCACCCGCGTCAGGCCGATCACCCCGGCCTTGGCCGCCGCGTAGTTCGTCTGCCCGTGGAACCCCACGAGCCCGGCGACCGACGCGATGTTGACGATGCGGCCGCCGTCGCGCATGACCTCGGTGCCGTACTTGCAACAGTGGAACACGCCGTCGAGGTTCGTCTGGATGACCGCGTGCCACTCGTCGAGCGTCATCTTCCTCAGGGTGCGGTCGCGGATGATGCCGGCGTTGTTCACGAGCACGTCGAGCCCGCCGCACGTCTCCTTGACCTGCTTCATGAGCGCCTCGACCTGTGCGGCGTCGCGGACGTCGGCGGCGACGAGGAGCGGGCGGGGCGCGGCACCGGACGCGGCGAGTTCTTCGGCGTCGCGGCGGTTCTCACCGGCCGGGTCGTCCCAGTAGTGGAGCACGCACGTCGCGCCGGCCCGCGCGAACGCGGTCAGCACGCCGGCCCCGATGCCCCGCGAACTGCCCGTGACGAGCACGACCTTGTTGGGGAAGCGGTAGGTAATCATGTTGCGAGATTGGAGAAGGGGGTGGTGCGCGGCCTGCCACTTCGGCTCGAACCTGCTGCGGATTCTATCCGGACAGGTCGCACCATGTAGCGCCCCGACCTGGCACAATGTCGGGAGAAACCAATTCGGGAGGATCGGATGGCCACCGTGCGGACCTCGAAGTGCCACCGGCACGGGCACCCGGAGTTTCGGCTGACCTTCGATACGAACGCAGTCCCGGTCGATGCCGACGTGGGATGGTTGATCGACTGGCTCGAAACGGCCGTTGCGAGCGGCACCCGCTTTGCGCCGAACGAAACGTGCCAGATCGGGTGGGGCACGACGCTGGTGCGGGCGCACGAGAGCGGCGACCTGTCGCTCTGGGAACCCGACATGCGGTCTGTCCCGTTCGAGTGGGTCGAATCAGTCAGTGCGACTCTGGCTCACCTGCGGCTTCAGAAAGATGTCGCGGAGAGCGTCTTGCGCGAGGGCGATATGGCGTTCCCGTCGATGCTTACTTCGGCCATTGTTTGTGCGCGGCTCGGACCCAATCAAGACATCGTCTTGGAACGCGTGGAACCAGCGGGTGCCGATTCGGGGTGGTTTTGTGGTTGCCTGCAGCGCGACCACGACCACAACAACGCTAGAGAGTTGCGGCGCGTGTCGCTCTACGAGGCGGCCGTGCGAGCCCCGCAGATCGTACCGTTCCTGGCGCTCCCGGCGGGCGTACTAGTGGCCACGGACCACGGCGTTCCGACCATCCTCCACGGCGGCAAACCGCTCGCCTTCGCCCGTGGGAGTTACTTGGCGATGCGCTTCCCCGATCAAGAAGCCTCATGATCCGCCTGGCCCACTTCAGCGACGTCCACCTGACCGCGCGGCCGATGGGCTGGGCCGGGCGCGACCTGCTCACGAAGCGCGTGACCGGGTGGTTCAACCTCACTTCGCTCGGGCGCGGAAAGAGATTCCAGCACGCGCCGACCGTTGCCGACGTGCTGCGGCGCGACCTCGCGACCCGCGGGTACGACCACCTCGTCTTCTCCGGCGACGCGACCATGCTCGGGTTCGAGTCGGAGATGAAACTCGCCGCAAAGGTGCTGGGCGTCGGCGACCTGTCGCTGCCGTCGGCCATCGCGGTGCCGGGGAACCACGACGTCTACGTCGCGAGCGCCGAGAAGGGCCGGATCTTCGAGGCGGCGTTCGCTCCGTGGCAGCACGGGAAGCGCGTCGGCGGTGCCGACTATCCCTTTGCGACGAAGATCGGGAACGTCTGGCTGATCGCGGTGAACTCGGCGCGGTCCAACGCCAACCCGATCGACGCGAGCGGTCGCGTGGGCCGCCCGCAACTGGACCGGCTCCGCGAACTGACCGCCACCCTCGACGCCGGCCCGCGGGTCGTCGTGAGCCACTACCCGATTCTGGAGCCGAGCCGGAAGCCCGAGCCGTGGTTCCACCGGCTCCGCGACTGGGACCGGGTCCGCGACGCGGCGGCCGCGTGCGGAGTGGGCCTGTGGCTGCACGGGCACAGGCACGGGTGGTACGTGCTCCCGGCCGGCGCCGACCTGCCGTTCCCGACGGTGTGCGTCGGCAGCAGCACGCAGTCGAACCGCTGGGGCTACCACGAGTACAGCATCGACGGCTGGCACCTGAAGGGCCGGCGCCGCGTGTACGACCCCGCCGCCGCCGCGTTCACCGACGCCGACACGTTCGAGCTGAAGCTGGCGGGGGAGCCGCGTCAGTCATGACGCGGGTTGTGATCCCGGCGCAGCGGTTTGACCAACCACCCGGCGAACCCTGAGCGCCAGCGAGGGGGTGCGCCTCACCCCCTCGCTGGCGCTCAGGGTTCGCCCAAACCCGCACCCCGCCCGCTACGGCGCTTGCGTCGCGCTCGTCGCCGGGGTACAACCTCACCCAACGGTTTCGGAGTCGCGTTTAGCTCGTCGCTCTGCGACAGGACGATGTTGCGTCGTCCGAGTACATGGCCAGTCATGCGACCCGGGGAGGGCTGTTCCAGCACCGCTTTCGACCGGTGGGGGGATAA
>NZ_JBHYGG010000032.1:0-21612 GCF_051859125.1 Gemmata sp. | reverse complement strand
AGCAACCCCACAATACCAAGGAGGCACCGGCTTTCCGCTTAACTGAAGGGCATTGCGCCTAGCCCGGCTCGGCGGGCGCGTCGGCGGCGTCCTTCGGCGGCCTCGGCGGCGCGCCGCCCGGGCGAACTCGGCCAGCGTCTTGCGGAGCGTCCACGTCACTTTCGTGGCCCCGGCGGTCAGAAACTTCTCGGTGTCGGCGCGGTCGCCGGTCAGACCCCACCGGCCGATCAGCACCTTGCCGCCTTTCACCCCCGCCTTCACCTGCTTGATGAGCCCGGCCGCCTGCGCCAGCCCGCCGGGCGACACCGCGCCGATGCACACGGCCTCGTCGCCCCGCGCCCGCTCCCGCACGGCCGCGACAAGTTGTGCCGCCGGCACCACCTCGACCTCGCACCTCTCCGGGCGGGCCACGTCGCGCAGCATCGCCAGCGCCAGCCGGTCGGCCTCGCCCTGCGTCGAGCAGCCGATCACCCGCATCGCCGGCGCGGCGGGCTCGTCCCCGGCACCGGCCTCCGCCCGGCACGAACCGCAGCACGGCGGTGAGCAGCCCCCACAGCGCGGTGTACGGCACCCCGATGAAGTACAACCCGACGGCCGCGACCGCACCCATCGCGGCGTTCGTGCCGGCCTGGAGGAGCAGGAACGTGCTCACCCGGCTGCCCGCGTCCTCCAGCGCGCGGGTGGTCGTCGTGAGGCCAGCGCCAGCAGGCGGTCCGGCGAGCGGAGTGGCGGCGTCATTGGTGAACTTCCCCACGAGTTGCGGACACCAAGTTAAGGGGTACTCTTACCGCAGAGGAGAGCCCCGATGGCAGAGGCACGACGAACCTTCACCCGCGAGTTCAAGATCGCGGCGGTGAAGTTGGTGACCGAGAAAGGGAAGTCCGTGTCCGAGGCCGCGAGAAGCCTCGGCATCGCCGCCGAGTTGCTCCGGCGGTGGAAGCACGCCCTCCGAGCGGACGCCGACCAGGCGTTCCCGGGCCACGGCAACCTCCCACCCGCCGAGGACGAACTCCGACGACTCCGGGCCGAGAACGCGCGCCTCAAGGCCGAGCGGGACATCCTAAAAAAAGCTACAGCTCTCTTCGCCCGGGAGTCGCCGTGAGCTACGCCCTCGTCGAAGAGCACCAGGGCACGTGGCCCGTCGCGTGGGTGTGCGACGCCCTCGGTGTCTCCACCGCGGGCTACTACTCCTGGCTCCTTCGTGACACCAGCCCGCAGGAGCAACGGCGCGTGAAGTTGACCGTCGAGATCGAGACCGTTCACGCCGAGGTCAAGGCCCGCTCCGGCAGCCCCCGCATCCACGCGGAGTTGGCGGACCGGGGGCACGACTGCTGCGTCAACACGGTCGCCCGCATCATGCGGGACGCCGGGATCGCCGCGAAAACCAAGCGGAAGTTCCGTCAGACGACCGACTCGAACCACACGCGCCCGGTGGCCGGGAACGTCCTGGATCGGCAGTTCGATCCCGAAGAGCCGAACACGTCGTGGGTCGCGGACGTGACGTACGTTGCGACTCGTGAGGGCTGGTTGTACCTGGCCGCGGTGGAGGACCTGTTCAGCCGGATGGTGGTCGGCTGGTCGATGGACGGGACGTTGACGAGCCGGTTGGTGGTGGACGCGTTGGGGTCGGCCGTTGTCCGTCGTCTCCCGGGGTCTGGGTTGGTGGCCCACTCGGATCGCGGGAGCCAGTACGCCAGCGAGCACTACCAGCGGCTCATGGCTGAGGAAGGGATCGTGTGCAGCATGAGCCGGCGTGGGAACTGCTGGGACAACGCCCCGATGGAGAGCTTCTTTGCGACGCTCAAGAAGGAGCTGGTTCACGACGAGGACTACGCCACCCGAGAGGAGGCGAGGGCGAGCATCTTCGAGTACATCGAGACGTTCTACAACCGCGTCCGGCGACACTCGGCTCTGGGTTACCTGTCGCCGGTCAACTACGAAGCCGCAAACCCCCAATAACCCTTAACCCCGTGTCCGTTTTTCGTGGGGAACTCCATTGGGGAAGGTACCGGGCAGAGGACGGTGGGCGGCGAAATGAGTGCAACCGTTGTGCCGACGCCGTTCCGCTCCACCCGCACCGCCCAGATGTGGACGCCCGACATCCGCCGCCCCCGGGACCGGCCGAAGCGGGCGTCCGTTCCGCATTCCTGCTGTCCACCTTTCGTAGAGAACTTCAACGACTCAGCTCCCGTTGAACCAAGGATTGGGTGGGGGCGTCTACCCACCGCCCAAGGTACAATCAGTCGTTTGTCCAGTTGGCAACGTATAGCAGAGCGATGAGCGGTCGGGCGCGCAGAGAATGCCTGCGACCGCCCTGCCCTTCCCCCTGTCTCTCTCCAATCCAGCCCGACTCGGTTTGAGGGCGGAGTACCTCAGACTCATGTGCTCTTGTCGCGGAATGGGCGGTGACCTCGGTCCCGAGCAGCACAGACAGCGAGACACGGGGTCAAGTGCTGCCTGACAAACGGGCGCGGGTCCGCGGGGCGACCCCGCGCCTGGACGTCGGCCCCTCGCCCGAGTGGTGATCCAAAGGCCGAGTGTGTCCCGGCAGGCAGCACGTGACGACGCCATGGCGGGACAGGTGGATGAGTGATACACGGGCCGACGCTGCGGTGGATTCCGCGTCGCTGTGGGCCGCCTGGGTCGACCGATCAGCCGACGAGGCGGCCCAGTTGGTGCTGGCCGACCTATTATTGCAGCTCGGGTGCCGCCGGGTGCCGCCGTCCCGGTACATCGTGCCGAGTGCGATGTCGAACGCGCCGGTCCTCGCCGACGGCCCGGCCGAGTGGTGGGCCGAGGAGTGGCTCCCGGACCGCCCGGCGCTTGTGGCCGGTGTCGCTCTGGCGTCGCGTGCGCTGGTCGCGGACCTGCGGCAGATCGCCGGGGACCGGTTACCACCGCCGGCCGAAGTACCCGCGGTACGGGTTGTAGTACGTCGAGTACGGGCGGTTCCACCGCGCGTAGTTCACGTACCACTGGGGGTACCCGCTGGGGGTCGTGTTTCCGCCCCAGTTGGACCACCCGAGCGGGTACGTGGGGGCGACGTAGGGGGAGTACAGCCCGGCCCCGGCCGGGTACACGCCGTAGTTCCCGTAGTACGCCCCGTAGGGGACGACGTAGTCGCCGTACACGACCTGGGCGCTCGCGGCGGCCGGGGTGGCGGCCGCGGCCGCGAGGCACCCGCCGTACGCGAGTACCGCCGCCGCCAGTGATCGAATGTGCCTCATCTTTTGGCTCCCTCGGTTGGGGCGACCCCGTGAGGGTGTTGCAAGGCCTGTGCCGGATCGGATACCCGCCCTGGGGGCGGGGTAGTGCCGCGACGGGCGTCGCCGTGGCGGCGCGGGCCGCCAATCACGCGGCCCCGCCCCGGACCCCGCTCGACCTTTGGGCCAGTGCCCCGCTTACGATCCGCCCACCGCGCAGGTGGAGGTCGACCTCCACAGCCCCGGCCCCGGGTGCGTCCCCGAAGGCCCGCCCCCTCCAGCCCGGTGCTTCGGCGTCGAGACGATCCCGGAGGGCGGTTAGGACGTCCCGCGTGGGTACGTCCGGCGGCAGCGGGTGGGCGTCGGCCCAGCGGAGGAAGGCGAGTACGCCCTCGGCGATGTCGTCCATCGGTGTCGGCTCCGGGCGTAGTGGTTGAGCCTACCGCGCACCACGGGCGGGTGGCGAGGTCCGTTGCCGGGGCCGGTCCTTCGATCCTTCGAAGAGGGTCGGCGTCGCGTACTGTCGCCAGCACGTCCGCTTTGCACCCGGTCCGTTTTTACGTCAGCGCGGAGCGGGTCTGGCATCCGAACCTCGTGGGATAGCCGGTCGGCGTGCTGGGCAACAACGGTGCGTGCGTGATCGCCACGACCTCGTCGATGACCGCGACCCGCCCCGCTCCTCCGCGAACCGCTGGATGCCGGCGTAAACCTCGGTGTGGCGCTTGGAGGGCCACTGCAGATCCCGCATCAGACCCATGCCGCGGCTCGCGATTCATGCTGCGTTCCCAAAATCGTTACCGTTTTTCTTGGCAACAATAGCCAGACGCATCAAGATAGTAATACACCCTGCGTCTCCTCCCGCCTCCGGCTCACGGACCCCGTACGATGCGAATACCTTTCGGCGGCTCGTACCCGCTGTCGCTCTCGCCGGTCCTCTGGGCGGCGCTGGCGCTCTTGACCTGCACCGCCACTGCGCGTGCCGGCGACGGGCCGGCCGCGTTCGCGGTTCCGAAGGAGGTGCGGGCCGTGCTCGCCGCCCACTGCGCCGACTGCCACGCCGAGGGCGGCAAGGGTGACGTCGACGTGACCGCGCTGGACAAGCTCACACCGAGCGCTCGGCTCGAGGCACTCAACAAGATCCAGGACCAGCTCTTCCACAGAATGATGCCCCCCCCGCGCGTCGCGCAGCCCGGCGCTGACGAACTGCGGACGCTGGCCGCCTGGGTGCGAAATGAACTCCGCACCCACAAGGCGTCCAAACTCGACGACCGGCTGCCGTACCCGGACGCCGGAAACTACGTGGACCACGCCGCCCTGTTCGACGAGTCGAACAAGGACAAGCCCTTCACCCCGGCCCGCCGCTGGCTGGTCAGCCCGCAGATGTTCGAGGAGCGCGTACTGGACGTGTTTCAGTTGGAGGGGATCGAGCGGGAGGGCTTCCGGCGGTCCGGCTTCTACGGGGTCACCAACCCGTTCGTGCTGCCCGACCATTCCGGGGTGCGGTACTACGACCTGACCCCGCTCGACGGCGGCCACCTCCTGGTGATGCTCGGCAACGCCGAGTGGATCGCCGCCAAGCAACTCCAGGCGGCTCGGGTGAAGGCCGGCGACCCGAAGGCGGGGCCGAACGACCCGAAAGACCGGTGGTACCCGAAGACCACCCCGACCGCGTTCGAAGCCGTCGTCACCAAGAAGGGCCCGGCGGCGGATGACGAAATCCGTGCGGCCGTGCAGTTGCAGTTCAGCCTGGCGTTGCGGCGGAAGGCGACCGATCTCGAACTCGCGCAGTACGTCGACCTCGGTCGCGAGGCGATCAAAATCGCCGGCAACGCGGAAGGGTTGCGGCAGGTTCTCAAGGCGGTGCTGCTGGAGTCGGAGTTCGTGTACCGATTCGAGTTCGGTGCGGGGAGGCCGGACGAACACGGGCGGTTGCCGCTGGCACCGCGGGAAGCGGCCTACGCCATCGCGTACGCGCTGGGCGACCGCGGGCCCGACGCGGAACTGCTCAAGGCCGCCGCGACGGGGAAGCTGGGCACGAAGGCGGACTACGAACGGGAGGTCCGCCGCCTGCTCGCCGACAAGAACTACTTGCGCGGGCAGGTCGACAGGTCCCTCAACGGGATGCACATCAGCTCGCACGTCACCAGCCACCCGAAGCTGGTGCGGTTCTTCCGCGAGTTCTTCGGCTACCCCGCCGCCGCGAAAGTGTTCAAGGACGTGCCGCGGAGCGGCGGCTACTACCAGAACCCGGACCGCGGGCACCTGGGGTCGCCCGGCTGGCTGATCCAGGAGGCCGACGAGTTCGTCATCTCGCAGGTGGACCGGGACACCCGGGTGTTCGAGCGGCTCCTCACCTCCGACGAGTACTTCGTGTACCACAACCTGGACACGAAGGCCGGGCGGGCTCTGATCGCCGACTGGAAGCGGGTGTACGAGACGCTCAAGGACACGCCCTGGAAGACGAAGCCCGAGGAGGTCATGGCCGAGCACCAGAAGATGCTCGTCGCCGCGAAGATCGTCGACCCGCGGACCAAGGACAAGGAGTTGTGGAAGGAGAAGCGGTCGTTCCTCTCCCACATGTACTACTTCCGGGACTTCTTCGGGCAGGGCCGCACGCCGTTCACCCGCGGGCCGTTTACCCACGGGTACTCCTACGAGCACTCGCCCAGCTACAGCCTGCCGCCGATCCCGAACCGATTCCGCTACCTCGGCGTCGAGGCCCCGAACTTCAAGGAACCGAAGGACGCACCCGCGTACTGGGACTACCCGGTCGAGCAGCCGTTCCAGGTCGCCAACCGCAAGGGCATCCTGACGCACCCGGCGTGGCTGGTCGCGTTCTCGGCGAACACCGCGAGCGACCCGATCCGCCGCGGGCGGTGGATCCGCGAGAAGCTGCTGGCCGGCGTGGTGCCGGACGTGCCCATCACCGTCGACGCCAAGGTGCCGGACGACCCGCACAAGACGCTCCGCGAGCGCGTGGGCGCGGTCACGAAGGCGGCGGCGTGCGCCAAGTGCCACAGCCGCATGAACGACCTCGGCTACCCGCTCGAGCAGTTCGACGACTTCGGCCGCTTCCGAACGGTGGAGCAGCTCGAACACCCCGACAACCTGATCAAGGCCGGCAACGGCAAGTCCACGTTCGACGCGTACAAGACGAAACCGATCGACCCGACCGGGGTTCTCACCGGAACGGGCGACCCGAAGCTCGACGGCGAGGTGAAGGATTCGTTCGACCTGATCGACCGGCTGGCGAAGTCCGACCGGGTGCGGCAGTCGATCATCCGCCACGCCTTCCGGTTCTTCCTGGGCCGCAACGAACTGCCGTCCGACGCGCAGGCGCTGATCGACGCCGACCGCGCCTACCTGAACAGCGGCGGCAGCTTCAAGGCCGTCGTCCTCTCGCTGCTGACGTCCGACTCCTTCATCTACCGCAAACGCCCGGGGAACTGAGCATGACCACCCGCCGCGACTTCATGGCGACCGCCGCCCTCGGGGCCACCGGACTCGCACTCGCCCCCCGCTCGGCCTGGGCGAGACCGGCCGGCGGGAAGCCGCCCATGCGGTTCATCTTCCTGCACAAGGGGAACGGTCTGTTCCCGTCGGTCATGGTGCCGCCGTCGCTCGGCAAGGACGACGCCGCGGCGGAGGCGAAGAAGGGCGCGCTGAACCTCGACCTGGCCAGGCACGAGTTGCCGGCGTGGATGAAGCCGGTCGCCGCCCACCAGGGCGACCTGACCATCCTCCAGGGCCTGTCCGGGAAGATGTGTACCACCGGGCACCACACCTGGTGCTCGGCGCTCGGCGCGTTCAAGGCCAACGAGCGGGTCAGCTCCATCAAGTGTGCGACGGTCGACTTCGAGCTAGCGAAGCTGTTCCCGTCGCCGATGGAGCACGTCGAGTTCGCGTGCTTCCCGCTCGGCGGGGGGAACGCCCGCGGCACGCTGAACGGCATCGCTACCGGGTTCTCGGCCCGCGGCCCGCAGCAGCCCAACTACGCCTTCGGCTCGCCCAAGGTGGCCGCCCAGGAGTTGTTCAAGTCGGTGTCGACCGACGAGGGCGTGCGGGCGCGGGCGCGGCTCGGGCGGAGCGGGCTGGAGTTCGCCGCCCGGCGCGAGGGGAAGCTGGCGGAGACCGCACCGGGCGGCGAGCGGGCGAAGGTGCAGGGCTATGCCGACTCGCTCGAGGCCGTCCGCGAGCGGGACCGCAAGGTCGACGCGATGGCCGACGCCATCCGCCCGCACGCGCCCAAACTCGACGCCAGGTATCTGGCCGACGAGATGACCACGGTGGACCGCCAGCGGGGGCACGCCGAGGTGCTGCTGGCCGCCCTCGTCTCCGGGCTGACGAACGTGGCCGCCTTCACGGTGGACGAACTCGGGCACGAGTACACCGGGCTCGCGGGGATGGAGACCGAGAAGGTGAACCTGCACGACGTGGGCCACGGCAAGCCGGTCGGCAAGCTGACCGCCGACGAGGTGCGGTTCGCCGTCCGCCGCCAGCACATGACGCTCGTCGACACCATCGCCAGCCGGCTGAAGAAGGCCCCCGAGGGTGACGGCACGGTGTTCGACAGCACGATGATCTTCTACTTCCCGGACAACGGCGAGACGCACCACTCGCAAGGAACCGAGTACCCGTTCGTGGTGCTGTCCGGGAAGAACGCCAAGCTGGACATCCGCGGGCGGTACATCCGGCTGCCGAACTACGGCGAGCAGGGGCACAAGACGCTCGGCAACTGGTACACCACGCTGCTCAACGCGTACGGCAACCCGGTCAAGCACTACGGTGACCCGGACCCCGGGCTCGCTCGGTTTGGCATCGACCAGACCGGGGCCATCAAACAGTTCCTCGGTTGAATCAGAACCACCGTCCACCTGCGGGGTCTCTCATGCCTGCCCGAATCTTGGTAGCCGTCGTTGCGGCTCTCCTGTTGGCGCATCCCGCCCCTGCCGCCGACAAACCGCTCAAGGTGTTCATCCTGGCCGGCCAGTCGAACATGCAGGGCCACGCCAGCATCGCCACCTTCGACAGCCTGGCCGACGACCCCAGGACCGCCCCGCTGCTGAAGGACATGCGGGACAAGGACGGCAAACCGAAGGTGTGCGACAGGGTGTGGATCACCTCCGTCGGCTGCCAGGGCAACGCCTACGACGACCTGCGTGAGCAGACGGGTAAACTCACCGCCGGCTTCGGTGCGTTTGGCACGGAGGGCCAGCGGATCGGCCCGGAGTACCTGTTCGGGATCACGATGGAGAAGCGGCTGAACGAGCCGGTGCTGATTATCAAGACGTCGTGGGGCGGCCGCAGCCTGCATACCGACTTCCGACCGCCGAGCGGCGGGGCGTTCGAGTGGAGCGAGGCCGAATTGGCCCAGCGGGAGAAGCGCGGCGACGACATCGAGAAGGTGAAGGCCGACAAGGTGAAGGCGACCGGCGTTTACTACCGCGAGATGATCGCCCATGTGAAGAAAGTGCTCGGCGACATCAAGCGGGTGGCGCCCGACTACGACGAGAAACAGGGGTACGAGCTAGCGGGGTTCGTTTGGTTCCAGGGGTTCAACGACTACGTCGACGGCGGCGTGTACCCGGACCGCACGAAGCCCGGCGGGTACGACCCGTACGCCGACCTGCTGGCCCACCTCGTCCGCGACGTGCGGAAAGACCTGTCCGCCCCGAAGCTACCGTTCGTCATCGGGGTGATGGGCATCGACGGCCCGGAAAAGGGCAAGAAGCCGCCGATGGCGAACTTCCGCGAGGCCCAGCGGAAGCCGGGCACGCTCGACGAGTTCAAGGGGAACGTGTTCACCGTCGAGACGGCCCCGTTCTGGGACGACGAGCTGGACGCCCTGAAGGAGCGGATGGACCGGCTGAACGGCAAGCTGGACGCGGAGTTCAAGAAGGACCCGAAGCTGACCCGCGAGGCGAAGGAGGCCGCCCGCAAGAAGGCGGCCGAGGAACAGTTCAAGCCGGAGGAGCTGAAGCGGCTGAAGGCGGGTGTGTCGAACGGCGGGTACCACTACCTCGGGGCGGCAAAGATCCTCGCCCCCATCGGCAAGGCGTTCGCCGAAGCGTTGGTCAGGCAGAACGCGCCTCAACAACCGAAGTAGTGAAGCCGATGCACTCAACTCCGAGGATCACACAATGGCGTTCAAACCCTTTGCACTCTGGTCCGGCACCCTGATCATGGTCGCTCTGGCGAGCCCGGCGACGGCAGCACCGGACGGGCCGCTGACCGTGCCGGACTTCACCAAAGGCGCGAAGATCCCCAAGGCCGCGAAGCACGATTGGAACCTCGGCCCCACGGGCTTACGAGGCTGGATGTTCTGCGACAAAATGGTGACCACGGACGCTCGCCAGGTTTCCGTCACGAAAGTGGATCAAGGTTCTCCGGCCGACGGCGTCTTCAAGGTCGGCGACGTGATCCTCGGTGTCGGTGGCAAGGCGTTTTCCTACGATCCGCGTACGGAGTTGGGCAAGGCGATCACGGCTGCCGAATCGGACACCAGTGACGGGAAACTCGCACTCACTCGCTGGCGAGCAGGAACGACGGAAGAGGTGGTTCTCAAACTTCCGGTGCTCGGCAGCTACAGCGAAACCGCGCCTTATGAATGTGCGAAATCGAAGCTCCTTCTCGAACAAGGGTGCAAGGCACTGGCCACGCGCATGGCGAAACCGGCCTACGCCGAGATGGACGCCATTCCGCGCTCGCTCAACGCACTTGCGTTGCTGGCCGGCGGAAACCCCGACTACCTGCCGCTCGTCAAGAAAGAAGCCGAGTGGGCGGCAAGCTATTCGGACAGGAGCATGCAATCGTGGTACTACGGTTACTGCCTCCTGCTGGTCTCGGAGTACGTCCTGGCAAGCGGCGACGAGTCCGTCTTGCCGGGACTGAAGCGACTCGCGCTGGAAACCGCCAGGGGGCAAAGTGCCGTCGGATCCTGGGGCCATCAGTTCGCGATTCCGGACGGCCGTCTGGGCGGATACGGGATGATGAACTCCCCCGGACTGGTGCTGACCATATCCCTGGTGCTGGCCCGAGAGGCGGGCGTGAAGGACACCGAGGTGGGCGACGCCATCGAGCGCAGCGCCAAATTGTTGCGATTCTACTTCGGCAAGGGTGCGATCCCGTACGGCGACCACCACCCGTGGACCGAGACCCACGACGACAACGGGAAGAGCGGCATGGGGGCCGTCCTGTTCCACTTGCTCGGTGAAGCAAACGGCGCGAAGTTCTTCTCACGGATGAGCGTCGCCTCGCACGGGGCGGAGCGTGACTGCGGACACACGGGCAACTACTTCAACATCCTGTGGGCCATGCCCGGGGTCGCGCTGTCCGGTCCGAAAGCCACGGGCGCGTGGATGAAGGAGTTCGGCACCTGGTACTTCGACCTGGCCCGCCGCTGGGATGGCCGTTACCCTCACCAAGGCCCGCCGGAAGCGGAAGAAGACAGCTACGAGGGTTGGGACAGCACGGGAGGTTACCTGCTGGCCTACGCGATGCCACTCAAGAAGATTCGCCTGACGGGCGGCGGGAAAAGCGTGGTCAACTCCCTCGGCGCCGCGGTGGCGGAATCCGTGATCGCCGACGGCCGCGGCTGGAACAACAAAGACCGCACCAGTGCATACGACAAGTTGAGCGAGGATCAACTCGTCGAGCGTCTCGGCAGTTGGTCGCCCGTCGTCCGCCAGCGGGCCGCGATGGCGATTGCCCGCCGCAAAGAGTTCCCGGTTCCGCTGCTCCTCAAGTCGCTCGACGCCCCCGCCCTCGAAGCTCGCTATGGTGCCTGCCAAGCTTTGATTGCGCTCGGGGATCGCGGCGAGCCGGCGGTGGAAGCGTTGCGGAAATGTCTGACGGACAAGGACCTCTGGCTCCGCATCAAGGCGGCCGAGGCCCTGGCCAAAGTCGGACCGTCCGCCAAGTCCGCCGCGCCCAAACTAATGGAAATGCTCACCGAGGCGGACAAGGTCAACGATCCCCGCGGCATGCAGCAGCGATACCTGGCCTTCGCCCTGTTCGATTCTGAAGACGGCGGCATGCTCAGTGGGTCACTCGAGGGGGTGGATCGCGAGGCCCTGTACAAAGCCGTGCGAGCCGGGTTGAAGAACCAGGACGGTCGCGCCCGCGGCAGTCTCTCTTCCGTCTACCGGAACCTGTCCCCGAAAGAGATCAAGCCGCTTCTGCCGGCCATCCACCGGGCGATCCTTGAACCGGCCCCGAGCGGGGAGATGTTCGCCGACACCATCCGCGTCGAGGGGCTTCGCCTGCTCGCGAAACACCGCGTCGAGGAAGGCATCCGCGCCTGCGTGCAATACGCGCGGGACCAGAACCCGTGGGACAGCCAGGAGCGGACGCCGGAACTGATGAAGATCCTGCTCACCTACGGCACCCACGCGAAGGCGTTCCTGCCGGAGTTGACCAAACTGGAGACGTACTTCGAGAAGGACGAGCCGAACTTCCCCAAGGAACTGATGCGGGTGAAGGCGAAGAGCGTGCGCGACACGATCCGTGCCATCGAGAAGGCGACGGACACGCCGGTCCTCATACGCCTCGACCAGGAGAAGGGGGCGAAGGCGGACCCCACGAAGGCACCGGTGAAAGTGTTCATTCTGGCCGGGCAGTCGAACATGGAGGGGCACGGGTTCATCGCCGCCGACCCGAAGCGGAACGAGGGCAAGGGCAGCCTGGAGTACGCTGCCAAGGACAAGGCCACGGCCGACAAGTTCAAGCACCTCCTGGCCGTGGACGGCAAGTGGGCCGTCCGCGACGACGTGTGGATTGATTACCTCGACCGCAAGGGCCGGCTGACGGCCGGGTTCGGGGTGAAGGAGGACCGCATCGGCCCGGAACTCGGGTTCGGGTGGGTGATCGGGGACGCGTACGAGGAGCCGGTGCTGCTCGTCAAGCTGGCGTGGGGCGGCAAGAGCCTTGCGAAGGACTTCCGCCCGCCGAGCGCGGGCGGCGAGGTGGGGGCGTACTACACGGAGGTCGTGACGCGCACCAAGGCGGTTCTGGGCGACCTCAAGAAGGAGTTCCCGGAGCTGGGCGACCGCGGCTACGAGTTGGCCGGATTCGGCTGGCACCAGGGGTGGAACGACCGCATCAACCAGGCGTTCGTGGACGAGTACGAGAAGAACATGGCGCACTTCATCCGCGACATCCGCAAGGATCTCGGCGCGGAGAAGTTGCCGTTCGTCATCGCCGAGACCGGGATGACCGGTCCGGACGAGAAGCACCCGCGTGCGCTGGCGCTGATGAAGGCGCAGGCCGCCGTGGCCGGGCAGAAAGAGTTTCAGGGCAACGTCGCGTTCGTGGGCACGAAGGAGTTCTGGCGTGCGGAGTCGGCGTCCCCGACGAAGCAGGGCTACCACTGGAACAGCAACGCCGAGACCTACTACCTGATCGGCGAGGCGATGGGCCACGCGATGAAGAAGTTGTGCGACAAGAAGCCCGCCGAGTGAACTCCCGGTTCGCGCCGCGAACCGTCACCGCAGTCCGGACGAGGTTCGCGACATGTCGCTCCGCATCGCTTTCGCGTGCGTGCTCCTGGTGCTGGGTCCCGGCGAGCCGGCCCGCGCCGCGGACCGGCCGAAACCGCTGAACCTGCTCGTCGTCACCGCGGACGACATGAACGCGGACTCCGGCGGCTGGAACGGCAACACGCTCGGCGCGACGCCGAACCTGGACGCGTTCGCGAAGGGCGCGCACCGGTTCGTAAACGGTCACGTCACGGTGCCCATCTGTCAACCCAGCCGGTCGGCGCTCATGACCGGGCGCGCCCCGCACCGCAGCGGCGCGCTCGGGTTCGACCCGATCCGCCGCGACGTGCCGACGCTCGTCGAGGTGCTGCGAGACGCCGGGTACTACACCGGGGTCATCGCCAAGGCCGTTCACATGGCCCCCGCCGACAAGTTCCCGTGGCACGCCGCCGGTGACCAGGCACTCGGCAAGCAGCCGACGAAGTTCGCCGAGAAGTTCCGAGAGATGCTCGCCGACGCCGCGAAGGCCGGGAAGCCGTTCTTCGTCAACGCGAACATCTGCGACCCGCACCGGCCGTTCATCACCGGGACCGGTACCAAGGCGAAGGCCGACGAACCGCTCGACGGCGCGCGGGTGTACAAGCCGGCCGAGGTGACGGTGCCGGCGTTCCTCGAAGACCTCCCGCGCGTGCGGGAAGAGGTGGCTCAGTACTACTCCAGCGTGAGCCGGTTCGACGTCGCCTTCGGGTTGGTGATGAAGGAACTGGCCGCGGCCGGCCGCGACGCGGACACCGTGGTCGTGTTCCTGTCGGACCACGGGATGGCGTTCCCGTTCTCGAAGGCGACCGTCTACTTCAGCGGCACGTGGTCGCCGGTGCTGATCCGCGTCCCCGGCGCGGGGGAGCCGCAAACACGAGACGCGTTCGTCAGCAGCGTGGACGTCATGCCCTCGGTTCTGGAACTGCTCGGCGTGAAGCCGCCGGCGGGAATGGACGGGCGGTCGTGGGTGCCGCTCCTCAAGGGCGAGACGCAACCCGACCGCGACTTCGTCGTCACGCACGTCAACACGGTCAGCAGCGGGAAGTCGTTCGCCCAGCGGTGCGTCCGCACCAAGGACCGCGCGCTGATGTTCCACGCGTGGGCCGGCGGCCCGGACCGGTTCCGGGTCGAGGCGATGAGCGGGCTCAGTTTTGCCGCGATGAACGCCTCAACCGAACCGACAGTTCGGGCCCGGGTGAAGCAACTGGTGGAGGGCGAGCCGCTGATGTTGTTCGACACCGCGGCCGACCCGACCGAGCGGAAGAACCTGATCAACGACCCGAAGTACGCCGCCGACTTGGCGGCCCTGAGCAAGAAGTTGCTCGCGCACATGAAACAAACCGAAGACCCGCAGACGAAGGCCTTCGAGGCCGCGTTCTTGAAGCAGTAGGAGACCCGATTGCACCGGTCACAACCCGCTGCTGAATCGGGCAGCGGGGCGACCGGCTACGGAGCACACATGATCAAACATTCGAGCCGAGTTGCAGGGTGCCTGGCACTCCTGCTCTGGTCGCCCCCTGCCGGTGCGGCCGACCCCGTGCCGCCACAGAAGGCGGAGATGGCCGGCTACCTCCTCGTTCCGCACTCAAGAGTGGATGCGAAGTACAACGGCGGGTTCTCGATGTACGTGGCCGCGTGGCCGCTCTTGAAGAACTACCCCGGGCCGGAGTTCCAGAGCGGGCTGTTCGGCACCTGGATGTTCTCGCAGTTCGACGGGCCGAAGCCCGAGAAGGCGTACTCCGACATCGAGGGCGGGCTCGGCTGGTGGCGCGACACCCGGTTCGCCACCGAGACGCCCAAGTTCATCACGGGCGGCGTGGCGCTGAACTTTGTCGAGTGGGCCAACGGCCCCGGGGCCGGCAAGGGGCGCGACTGGAAGAACCCGAAGGGCCACTACGCGGTCGCGCAACTCAGCCCGTGGGTGCTGTGGCCCCCGGACGGCCTCAACCTGAAACAGGGCACGTCGGGCGAGCTGTTCGGCTACGGTTACCTGCCGCTGCCGCTCACCGCGGGCAAGACAACGACCGCCGGTAAGGACGTGCCCACCGGCGACCAGTCGTGGACGCTGTTCCTCAACACCGGGAACTTCAAAGGGCCGGTCGCGTTCTTCGTGCCGCACTTCTGGTCCAAGCCCACCCTCGAGCGGCCCGACCTGGTCGGGAAGTTCCTCGACGCGCGGCCCTCGGAGCCGAACAAGGCGATCCAGATGGAGACGCAGCACGTCCCCGCGCTCATAGGGAAGGACGCGAAGGGCGACACCTACGCCCGCGTCGCGCCCACGCAGTTCCCCGGCAAGCCGGGCGCGGACGCACCGCTGATCCACCGCGTGACCGCGTACGGCCGGGCCGCGCTGTGGGACGGCGTGCAGGCGTGGTTCGCCGGCGGGCAGGAGGCGACCGGCCGCATCGACCCGAAGGCCGCGGCCGTTCACACGTTCGAGAGCAAGGGCGGCGCGACGTGGCGGATCTACACGCCCAGCACCGCGCGCGACAACCGCGCGCCGCTCGTGTGGAACTCATTCGCTACGCCCGCGGCGCTGGACGAGACGACTTACGGCTACAAGTGGGGCGACGCCGCCACGAAGGGCGACGCGCTCGTCACGCTGCCGGAGTACTACCGGCTGGAAAGGGACAAGAAGGACAAAGAGCGCTGGGCGGTCGTGAGCGCGAAGGACGTGCCCGCGGAAACCGGGCTGGCGAGGGCCGAGTTCCCGCGCCCGCGCAAGGCCCCGCAACAGCCCTACGTCACGCCCGACGAGGCCGGCAGCTCATGGAAGAAGCCGGGGCCGGCCGCCGGGCCGTTCGAGGCCAAGCTCGGGGACGGGAGCACCGTGACCTATTTCTGGTACCGGTTCGCGGACCAGCCCGCGCTCCTCAACGCCGACCTCACCGCTGCCGAGCGCGAGGCGCTCCAAAAGCGGGTCGAGTTGCTCCACAAGAACTGGACCAAGGGCCGCGAGTACCTGCCCCCGCCGACCGTGGGCACGCTCGCCGACCTCGACCCCGCGGTGCTCGTGACCCCGCCGAAGGGGTTCGAGATCGGGTACGTGCCCATCGTCACCCGGCAGGGGGTGAAGGAGTGAAGCGAGCGGCAGAGGACCACCGGACCCAGTCGAACACGCGACGCCTCCCTCGACACCCGGAGCCTTTCATGCGACCCCCGACGAGCCCGCGAACTTGGGACACGCTCCGGTGGGTTGCGGCGGCCGTGGCGGTCGTGGCTTGCAGTTCGGGTGCCCCCGCGGCGGACGACCGCGAGGCGTCCTTCGGGCGGGTCGTGGCCCCGTTCTTCGAGCGGTATTGCGTCGACTGCCACGGCCCGCAGCGCGGCAAGGGCGGAGTGACACTGCACACACTGCGGAGCGACCCCTCGGCCGGGGCTGGGCCGAGGCGGTGGGACAAGGTTCTCGACATGATCGAGCGCGGGGCAATGCCCCCGGAGACGGACGACCAACCCAGGCCGGAAGACCGCAAGGCCGTCGCCGAGTGGATCCGGGCGGCCCTGCGGTACGAGGCACGGCGCGTCAGCAAACCGGCCGACGATCCCGCGCCGTCCCACCTGCGGCGACTCACGAACGTGGAATACCAGAACACGATGCGCGACCTCCTCGGCTTCGAGTTGAAGCTCGCGGACGACCTGCCGAAGGACCCGTTCAAGCCGTACACCTTCACGAACACCGCCGAGTTCATGCGGCTGGGGCCGGAACAGCTCGACGCCTACCGGGCGGCCGCCCGGCGCGCACTGGCCAGCGCCATCGTGGACCCCGAAAAGCCGCCCCCGTTCAAGGCGCGCCGGGAGTGGAAGCCCGACCCGGTCCCCAGCCCCGACGACCGACTGGACCCCAATCAGCTCGGCCCGTGGGTTTCGGGGCGGTTCAACGTCGGCACCGGCATGGCCCTGACGGGCGTGCCCAGGACGGGCGCGTTTCGCATCCGCTTCCAGGCGTCCGCGGTCTTCCCGCCGGGCGTCACCGAGATGCCGCTGCGGCTGGTGATGGGCGAAGGGCTGAACGTGAACCTCTCGACCCGGCGGATCGAACCCGTCGGGACGGTGCGGCTGAAGGCGGGCGCGAAGCCCGCGGTGTACGAGCTCCGCGGGCGGCTCGAGAACTTCCCGGTCGAGACGAACCGCAACCAGAAGGGCAAGCCGCTCCCCGACGCGCTGACGATCACGCCGCAGAACCTGTACGACGACGGCACGCTGAACGACGAGAACGGGTTCCGCAAGCCGCGGATGCGCGAGTTCCCCATCGCTGTCGTCGACTGGATCGAGTTCGAGGCGCCCCTGGCCGACGTGTGGCCGCCCGAGCACCACGCGCGCATCCTGTTCGACTCGCCGCTGCGCGAGGCGGACCCGGAGCGTTACGTCCGCGAGGTGCTGCGACGGTTCGTGTCGCGGGCCTTCCGCCGCCCGGCCACGGACGACGAGGTGGCCCGGTTCGCCAAGATTTACGCCGCACTGAAGCCCGAACTGAAAACGATCGAGGCCACGCTGCGGGAGACGCTCGCGCTGGCGCTGGTGTCGCCCCAGTTCCTGATGCACAACGGCGCGCCCACCGGCCCGGAGGAGAAGCGGTACGCCTTCGCCAGCCGGCTGTCCTACTTCCTGTGGGCCAGTATGCCCGACGACGAGTTGCTGGACCTGGCCGCGAAGGGCGAGCTCGACAAGCCCGTAGTCGTCGAGAAGCAGGTTCTGCGCATGCTGGCCGACCCGCGGTCGCGGGACTTCGTCCGCGAGTTCAGCCGGCAGTGGCTCAGTATCGACAAGATGCGGGCGGTGCCCATCAACCGCGACCTGTTCCCCCGGTTCCTGTACTACGTCCCGCTCGGCGAGCGCGCGGGCACCGAGGAACCGTACCGGCCCACGATCCGCGATTACATGGTGGAGGAAACGGTCGCCTTCGTCGCGCACCTGATCCGGGGCAACGCGAGCGCGCTGAAGATCGTCGATTCGGACTTCGCCTGCCTGAACCAGCCGCTGGCCGCTCACTACGGCGTGCCCGGGGTGCAGGGGGACGAGATCCGCCCGGTGCCCGTAAAGCCCGAGCACCGGCTGGGCGGGCTGCTCACGCACGGGTCGGTGCTGATCGGCAACGGGACCGGCTCGGCCCCGCACCCGATCTACCGCGCGGTCTGGCTCCGCGAGGCGATCCTCGGCGAAGAGGTACCGCCCCCTCCCGCCGACGTGCCCGCCCTCGTCGATACGGCCGGCGCGTCGGCCGAGAAGGCGGCCACCATCAAGGCGCTCCTGGCCCGGCACCGAACACAGGCGAGTTGCAACGCCTGCCACGCCCGCCTGGACCCGTGGGGCATCCCGTTCGAGCAGTACAACGCGATCGGCAAGTTCCAGCCCAAAGTCCCCAAAGAGGGGACCCGCGTCAGCCCCTTTAAAGCGGCCGTTCACAAGAACCTCGACGGCTACGCCGCGTACGTGAACGCGCTGAACACCGTCACCGTCGGGGCCGACTCGCGCGTGCCCGGCGGGCCGAGCATCGACGGGATGACCGAACTCAAGGCGTACTTGCTCAAAGACCGCACGGGCGACGTCGCCCGCAACGTGCTGCGGCGGCTCTACGGGTACGGTCTCGGTCGCGAGCTGACGTGGCGGGACCGCTTCGCCGTCGAGGACATGCTCGCCGGGGTCGGGAAGGACGGGTACGGGATGCGCGACATGATCGTGGCCGTCTGTCAGCACGAGTCGTTTCGTCGGAGCACCGAGGAGAGGAACAAGCCATGACCGCGAAACCGTGGCACCTGGACCGCCGAGAGCTGCTGCGCGGCGGCGGCGTCGCGCTGTCGCTCCCGCTGCTCCAGGCGATGGGCCGCGCGGGACCGGGCGCGCCCCCGCCGCCGAAGCGGATGCTGGTCAGCTACTTCGCCTACGGGGCCTACATGCCCAACGCCACCACCGGCGTTCCGGACGGGCGCGACAAGCCGCACGACGAGTGGAGCTGGTGGCCGTGCAAGGACCCCGGCCCGCTCACCTTCAACAAGTCCAGCCAGCCGTTCGCCGACCTCAAGGAGCACGTCAGCTACCTGCGCGGCCTCGACCACGCCGGCGGCTGGACGATGGGCGGGCACAGTTCGGGCGACGTGTTCGCGACCGGCGCCGACATGACCAACAAGGAGAAGCAGAACAACATCTCGATCGACCAGGCCGCGGCCAACACGCACGGGCACCTGACGCGCTACCCCTCGCTGGTGCTGGGCACCGAGGGCGGCACCGGCTCGTACGGGATGTCGAAGACGCTCTCGCACCGCGGGCCGGGCCGCCCGATCCCGGCCCTGCACAAGCCGAACGAGATCTTCAGCCGCCTCTTCACCCCCTACGAGGGCGAGTCGGTCGGGGCCGTGCGGGCGCGCCTGAAGCGCGAGGCGAGCGTCCTCGACCTCCTGGGGGAGAACAGCCGCGACTACCAGGCCCGCCTGGGCCGCGAGGACCGCGCGACGCTGGACGAGTACCTCGAATCCGTCCGCGCGATCGAGAAGCGGGTCGAGCGCACGAACCAGTGGACCCAGCAGCCGCTGCCGAAGGTCGACGCGAAGGCTCTGAACCTCGCGGCGCCCCAGACGGACCCGAAGGAATACATTCGCTGCCTGTACGACCTGATCTTTTTGGCGTTCCGGACCGATTCGACCCGCTTCGCGACGCTCATGCTGGAGAGCGAGTACTCCTCCGACAGCGCGACGTGGAACTACGCGACCCACGCGCTGGGGTACAAGGGGGCGACGCACGACCTCGCCCACAAGCGGCCGGTCGAGTCCGGCCACTGGGACCGCTGGCGCGCCGAACAGCACGCCTACTTCCTCAAGCGCCTGCGGGACGCGCGCGAGGGCGACGGCACCATGCTCGACCGCACGCTGGTACTGTGGGGGTCCGCCCACCCGCACGCGTCCCACAGCGCGAAGAACTACCCGCTCCAACTCGCGGGGGGAGGCGCGCTCGGGTTCCGGCACGGCGCGTTGCACGCCTTCGAGGGGACCAAGAAGGTGCCGCTCGCGAACCTGTTCGTCTCCATGCTGAACGCCGTCGACGTGCCGGTCGACAAGTTCGCCGACAGCACGGGCGCGATGACGGAACTGAACCGGTGAGGGCGGTCGGCGACCGCCACGGTCCCGTTCCTCACCGTCCGCATTCTGGCCTTCACCACCGGTGGCAACACCAACTTCAAGTGCGCGGCCTCGCTGCACGGCAGCGGGACGACCAACTCGGAGACGGCGAAGGGACTATCCGCGACGACCGGGGGAGGGATTCGCGGCGCTCGGCGAGGTGTTCGGCGCGGCGACGAGGCGGTGGAACTTCTCCCACGATTCCGGGAGTCGTACGCGTCGAGGTCGTGGTCACGACCGTTAATCGCGACCACGGCGCAGCTGCGGGTCTTGTGGAGGCCGTACTTGGGGGTGGCCTTACGGGGCATGGTGCGGGGATCGCGGAAAGCCGATCCATTCCAGCACGGTACTGGATTTCCAAGGCTCTCAGGCCACACCACCGACCGTCGGTGGGGAAGCGGAAACTGCTATCGGCGAGGAACAGAAACCGAGTTGGGCTGACCGGATTCGAACCTGCGGCCTCTTGGTCCCGAACCGAGTTGTGAGATCCCTTGAGAGATCTCCCGGCGCCCACATTTCAAGGCAAATCCTGCTCAAGACCAAGCGTTGCAATCACGCTCAACCGTTGCAAGTTGACCCATGAAATCGTGAACGAGGGCCGGATCGTGTGGAATGCTCTGAGACCGTCCCTCGATCATCTCGACGCTGCGGGGTGCCGGTCGGTCAGCCCCCCGCCGGGGTGAGTGGGTTGACGAGGTTCCCGCCCATCTCAACGGTCAGGAAGTGGTCCGCATCTTTCGCGTAGCTCTTCTCCAGTTTCGTGTAGAAGCCGGCCGGGCCGAACGACCACGCCACGTTGTACTGCGGCGTGCGGTTGAGGGTTGGCAGGCCGTTGAAAAAGGCGCAACTATTTGGTGTTGGCGCGCGTCAGAGGAGTATCACGGGTTGAGGTCGTCGCCATGGCTTTGGGTCGCCGTCGGTCATCTCACCAGGGCGAACTGTTCGTCACGTCCGCCGACTTGCCCCGATCCCCCGGCCACGCCTTCTACGACCGGCTCAACCGAATCCTGGCCGAGTCCGAGTTCGACCGGTTCGTCGAGGATCTGTGCCGGCCCCACTACGCCGAGGAGGTGGGACGCCCGTCGGTGCCGCCGGGAACCTACTTCCGGATGCTGTTCGTCGGGTACTTCGAGGGCATCGACTCGCAGCGCGGCATCGCCTGGCGGTGCGCCGACAGCCTCTCGTTGCGGGCGTTCCTCGCCATCCCCTTCGGCGAGGCGTCCCCGGACCACTCCAGCCTGACCAAGATCCGCAAGCGTCTGCCCGAGGTGATCCACGAGCGGGTGTTCGCCCACGTGCTGGCGATCGCCCACGACAAGGAGCTCTTGAAGGGCAAGACCGTGGGCGTGGACTCGACGACGTTGGAGGCCAACGCGGCCATGCGGGCCATCGTCCGCAAGGACACGGGCGAGGGTTACAGGACGTACCTGAAGCGGTTGGCGACGGAAGCCGGGATCGAGAACCCGACCGACGAGGACCTGCGTCGGTTCGACCGGACGCGACCGAAGAAGGGGTCCAACAAGGAGTGGAAGTCGGCGACCGACGCGGACAGCCGGATCGCGAAGATGAAGGACGGGCGGACGCACCTGGCGTACAAGGCCGAACACGCGGTCGACCTGGACTCGGGGTTGGTGCTGGCAGCGGCGGTTCACTCGGCGGACCAGGGCGACGCGGCGACGCTGGTGGACAGCTGTTGCGAACCCAGGTGAATCTGGTGCGTGCGGGGTTGGAGCCCGCCAGCACCTCGGCCCCGGCCCGTAGGCTGGTCGGGTAGACGTGGGCCGT
>NZ_JBHYGG010000031.1:0-21911 GCF_051859125.1 Gemmata sp. | reverse complement strand
ACAGCCGCGTAGGCCAGAAGAACTCGCACCCGCGGGACTATTTCGTGGGAGCAACCGAGCGAGTAAGGCCAGGCGTGGTCCGCTTCCCTACGACCTGTGTTGGCGCGGTATCGGAGTTGCAAAGGTTGTTCAAGGATGTGTCGCGGCGGCGACGCACTGACCTGAATGGCGCGTCTAATTACGACGGCAGCCGCCCTGGATGCCGATCGAGGCGGGGATACGGCCCGGCGGAACCGACCCTACATCCCCTGTCAATCGGTCGGTCTTCGCTCGGGTTCATGGGAGGTCGATCGGATAGTGAGGTCAAGAGAGGAGCATGGTGATGAGCCGGGCGGGAAGCGATGTGGGGTCTCAAGTCGTCCTCGTCACCGGGGCATCGTCGGGGATCGGGCGGGCGACGGCTCGCCTGCTGACCGACCGGGGTTACCGGGTGTTCGGGACCAGCCGCCGCCCGGCCGCCGACACCCTCGACGGGTTCGAGCTACTGCCCCTGGAGGTGGCGTCGGACGAGTCCGTCGCGGCGTGCGTTCGTGCGGTGGCCGACCGGACCGGCGGGCGGATCGACGTGCTGGTGAACAACGCCGGGACCGGCATCCTCGGGGCGGCCGAGGAGTCCACCGCCGACGAGGCCCGTACTTTGTTCGAGGTCAATTTCTTCGGGGCCGTGCGGGTGACGAACGCCGCCCTCCCGCTGATGCGGGCGCGCCGGGGCGGGAAGATCATCAACATGAGTTCGTCGGGCGGGGTCGCGGCCATCCCGTTCGCCGCCTACTACTGCGCCACCAAGTTCGCCCTGGAGGCGTACAGCGAAGCGCTGCGGAACGAGTTGCTCCCGCTCGGGATCGCGGTGTCGGTCGTCGGCCCCGGACCGGTGAGTACGACGGCCGGCGACAAGGCCGCCCGGGCCGCGCACCCGGTGGCCGACTACGAGCCGGCCCGGTCGAGGGCGGCCGCCGACTTCGTCGAAGCCATCCGCAACGGGATGGACCCGGGTCGCGTGGCCGAGACGATTCTCGACCTCGTCCGGTCCGACCCGCCGGGGCCGCGTTACCCTGTCGGCGGACAGGCGCGGGCGGTCGGACTGCTGCGGAGGCTCCTCCCCGTCCGGGCGTTCCAGGCTCTCGTGCGGTGGGTCGTCCGGCCGCGGTGATCCGGCTCGGTCGCGTCACCGCTTGACCGCCACCGCCCGCCCGGTCCGTGCCGCCTCCGCGGTCGCCTCGATCACCCGCACGTCGGCCAGTCCCTCCTCGCCGGGGGTGCGGGGCGGCCGGTCCGCCGCGACGCACTCCGAGAAGTGATCCATCTCGGCCGCGAAGTGGTTCACCTCGGTCAACTTGAGTTCGGACTTCCGGTCCCCCTTCAAGACGGACAGCCGCAGCCCGCGGTAGCTGAACGCCGGGTCCATGTCCACGAACCCGTCCGCCCCGTGCACGCGGTAACGGCGGCTCTCGGCGGCCGCGAAACTACAGTCGCAATTGGCGATCACTCCGGACGGGAACCGGAGGGTAAACGCCACGCTCTCGGGCACCTCCCGGAACCGCGGGTCGTCCTTCGGGCGGTGGGCGACGGCCGTGACCTCGGCCGGCTCCTCGCCGGTCAGGTAGCGGGCGGCGTTCAGGCAGTAGATGCCGATGTCCTCGACCGGCCCGCCGCCCAGCGCCTTACTCAGCCGGATGTTCGGGGCCGTCACGTCCTGGCAGTTGCTCGCGGCGATCGTCCGGATCGCCCCGACCGCCCTCTCCTTGCGGCACAACTCGATCGCCGCCTGGTTGAACGGCTCGTACCGCAGTCGGTACGCGACCATCAGCTTCCTCTTCGCGTCCTTCCCGGCGGCGATCATCTGCTCGCACTCGGCCGCGGTGACCGCCATCGGCTTCTCGCACAGGACGTGCTTGCCGGCTCTCAGCCCGCGGACGGTGTACTCGGCGTGCATCGAGTTCGGCAGGATGATGTACACGATGTCGATCGCCGGGTCGTCCGCGATCCGGTCGTAGTTCCCGTAGTCGTAGATCTTCTTCGGATCGACGCCGTACGCGGCGGCGACCCGCTTCGCCTTGTCCGGGTGGCCGCTGACCAAGGCGGTGGGGCGGGACTGCCTGCACGCGGCGAACGCCGGCATCACCTCTTCGAGCGCCAGTTTGCCGAGCCCGACGACGGCCCAGCCGAGCTTCTTCGGGGGCGGGTCCGGCAGCTTCAGGTCCGGCGGTTGCTTGTCCGGCGGGGCGAGGGGCGGGTCGTCGGCGTTCACGGCGGAACTCGCGAGGAGAGTCGCCCCGGCCGCGAGGAACGCGCGGCGGGTGGGGTCGTCGGGTGAGCGGTCGGTCATCGTGGCCCCCTGGAATGCGAGACGGAACGGCCCTATTGCCCGAACCCGCGCCCGCCGCGGTAGGGCCGAATATCGCTCGGTGCGCGGCGAACTCGGCGTCCTTGTTCCCGCTCCGGGGCTACGTTCGGGCCGTGGCTAGCCCGACCGTCGGTCCCCGGTCCGGGCGAACAGCGCGAACCCCGCGACCGCCAGCCCGGCGAGGGCCAGCCAGCCGCGGTTCTTGGTCGCGCACCACTGCTCGCACCGGTCGGTGGCTGTGTCGTTAAACCGGCCGCGGGCTCCGTGGTCGCCCGGCAGCGGGTCGTACAGGTTGTCCGGCCGGCCTGCTTGCTCCGGCTCGTCCGTCAACTGCGACTCGTACCCGGTTTCGCCGAGGTAGTGGTCCCCCAGTCCCGGCAGAACGGCATTCCCGGCCAGCACCACGTCGGTAATGAGACCAACGGTCCACTCCCTGCGGTAGTGGTACGCCGCGTGGTGAATCGCCCGGGCGCACACCTCCGGCTGGTAGATCGGCGGGACCGGCTGTGGGCGGAACGGGAGGCGGTTCTTCGACCACGAGTGCTGCGGGGTGTTCGTCGCCGGCAGGTGGACCATCGTGACTTTCACGTCGCTCCGGTCGTGGATCAGCTCGCACCGCAGCGACTCGGTGAACCCCTGGATGGCGTGCTTGGCCCCGCAGTACGCGGCCTGCAGCGGGATGCCCCGGTAGCACAGGGCCGACCCGACCTGGACGATCGTCCCGCGGTCCCGCGGGAGCATGTGCCGCAGCGCCGCGAGGGTGCCGTGAACGTACCCCAGGTACGTCACCTCGGTCACCCGCCGGAAGTCGTCCGCGGTCGCCTCCTTCACGGGTGAGAAGACGGACGCCATCGCGTTGTTCACCCACACGTCGATAGGCCCGAGTTCCCGCTCGACCAGTGCGGCGGCCCGGTCCACCTGCTCGGCGTCGGCCACGTCCACCGGCAGAACCAACGCCCGGCCGCCGAGTTCCTCGACCTCGCGGCGGGCGGCGTCGAGCCCGCCCGCCCCGCGGGCGATCAGCCCGATCGACGCTCCGCCCCGGGCGAACTCCCGGACTACCGCCCGGCCGACCCCGGCCGACGCCCCGGTGACCACGATGACATCCGGCCTCGGCTTCCCGTTCGCGCTCACGGTGCGCCCCCCGCCCGGGCCGGGTCGGCGGCCGGATCCCACAGCATCCGCCACCCGCCGCCGAGCCCGGCCGCCTTCTCCGACGCGAAGGACAGGCTGGCGAGGAGTAGGCCGCAAATGGTGCCGTTGACCAGTTCGGTTCGTCCGTACCCCAGCACCCACGGGGCGAGCAGCAGCCACGCCCCGAACGGCAGGTTCAGCCACCGCAGCGGCCGGGTCGCGGCGAACGCGGCCGCCAGACCGACGGTCGCCGCGAGCGGGCCGACGATGTGGTCGCTCCCCCGGGCCGGATAGCCGTACCCGAGTGTTTCCGGGGCGGCCGTCAGCCACACCCCGACCGCGAACGCCGCGAGCTGTGGGTACACGATGTCACCCTCCCACGGGTTGGGACTGCGGGGTCGGTCCCGGGTCGCCGAGCCCCCAGAACACCCGCCACGCCGACCGACCGGCCCGCCGCTCCCGCTGGATGTGCTGGAGACTCGCGAGCACCTCGTCCATCGCCGGCCCGATCATCACGATCGAAATCACGGCCGTCAGCAGGCAGAGGGTGCACCACCCGCCGACGAACGGCTGGAGGATCACGAGCAGCACGCTGACCGCCCCGAGCGGGCCGATGAAGACGCCGAACAGGACCACCACCCACGGCATCGTCTTCCACCGCCGGGTGCCGCCGATCACCCCGGCGACCGCGTCCGCCAGGTAGCCGAGCGCCCCGAGGAAGGCGTCCGGCACGCCGAACGTCCGCTCGGACCACTTCGACACCCCGGACTCGCGCAGGATGACGTGACTGTCGTCCCCGAAGAACGGCTCGAACACGCGGTCGAAGGCGTGCCACTGGTAGAGCGACAGGTACATCGCGATGGCGAACCCGATCACCGCAAGGGCGATGATCGGCAGCCGCTCGCGCCAGGAGGCCGGGTTGTACTCCCACCCGGGCGGGGCGTTCGGGTCGCGCTCGGGCATGGCGGTCACGCTCCGGTACTGCGGCTGGCGGCCTCGACCTCGGCGGGTGACGGCACGTACCGCGGGGTCGCGTGTCCGTCGTCGTCACCGGCGAGTTGGTGGTGGAGGACGCCGAGGGCTGCCCCCCAGACGACGTGGGACAGGATCATCTCCGTGTGCCGGCCGGCCGGCTCGTTCTCGGGTTGCTTGTACAGGCCGGTTGCGGGCAGCCAGCCGAGGTAGCTCCCGGCCCACACGGCCAACCCGTAGCCGACCCCGTTGAGGGCCGGCCCGAACGGCAGGTGCGGGGCGACCAACCCGTACACGCCCCCCGCCCCGGCCCCGAACGCGAGGTGGGCGACCGCCGCGGCCGCCTGCTTGTCGCCCTCCGTCATGTCGTCCTCGACCCCGACGGCGGCGGCCGCGCGCTCGGTGATCTGTCGCGGCGGGATCGGGTCTTGCTGGGACGCGGGCAGGGCGGCCTGAATCGCCTTCATCGCCACGGTCATCGGGAGCGTGGCGGCGAACCCGGCGGCCGCGGCGGACAGGACATCGCGGGGCACGGAACTCATCGGAAGTCACCTCCGACCGGGGTCGCGAACGATCGCGTAGACCGCAAATCCCGCGCCGGGTTTACCCCGGGGCGAGTTCCACGACCATCCCCTCGTCGCCCCCCACCTCGATCGGCCCACGGACCGCCTCGCCGGCGCGGGCCGGGTGGGTGGATAGCAGAACCCGGCCGCCGGCCGGAACCTCGACCCGCCGCGGCCGCGACCCGAAGTTGAGGGCGACGAATACCCGCCGGTCGCCGTACCGGCGGAGGAACGCGAACCAGTCGTCCCCGGCCGCGTGCGGGTCGTAGCTGCCCGCGAGTAGGGCCGGGTCGTCCCGGCGCAGCGTGATCAGCCGGCGGTGCAGGGTGAGCATCGACCCGGGGTTGTCCCGCTGGGCGGCGACGTTCCGGGCGGCGAAGTCGTCGCCGATCGGCAGCCACGGATGGCCCGTGGTAAACCCGGCGTTCGCCGTGGCGTCCCACGGCAGCGGGGTGCGGCACGGGTCGCGGCCGAGGCCGAGGCCGGGCACGTTCTTCTCGTAGGGGTCTTGCACCCGGTCCGGCGGGATCGGCACGTCGGGCATCCCGAGCTCGTCGCCGTAGTATAGTGTCGGCGTGCCCCGGAGCGTGAACAGGAGCACCGCCGCCACCCGCGCCTGGGCCGGCCCAATTCGGGTGACGACCCGTGGCTTGTCGTGGTTCCCGAGCACCCAGTTCGGCCACCCGTGGGCCGGCAACAGGCCCTCGTACCTCTCGACCGCGGCGGCGACCGTTCGCGCGTCCCACGCCAGCCCGATGAGCTGGAAGTTAAACGGCAGGTGGACCCCGCCGCCGGCCTCGCCGTAGTACACCACCAGCCGCTCGACCGGCAGGTAGATCTCGCCGACCAGCATCCGGTCCGGGAACTCGTCGGTCACCCGCCGCATCCCGGCGACCACCTCGTGAACCTCCGGCAGGTCGGAGTTGTACGTCCCGAGGTATTGCTGGTGCGGGGGCATGCCGGGGCTGAACGCCGGGTTCGCCGGGTTGTCTCGGAACTCCGCGTCCTTCATCACCCGGTGGAGCACGTCGATGCGGAACCCGTCCACCCCGCGGCCGAGCCAGAACCGCATCACGCCGAACATGGCCTCGCGGACGGCCGGGTTCCGCCAGTTCAGTTCGGGTTGCTCCTTGAGGAAGCTGTGGTAGTAGAACTGGCCGGTCGGCGGGTCGAGGGTCCACCCCGGGCCGCCGAAGATGCTCAGCCAGTTGTTCGGCGGCGACCCGTCGGCCCTGGGGTCGCGCCAGATGTACCAGTCGCGCTTCGGGCTCGTCCGCGAGGAGCGGGCGTCGAGGAACCACGGGTGTCGGTCGGACGTGTGGTTCGGGACGAAGTCGAGGAGCAGCTTCATTCCCCGCCGGTGGACGTCTTCCAGCAGGCGGTCGAAGTCGTAGAGGGTGCCGAACACCGGCTCGACGCCGGTGTAGTCGCTGACGTCGTACCCAAAGTCCTTCATCGGGGAGGGGAAAATCGGGGACAGCCAGACGGCATCGACCCCGAGCCACTGGAGGTAGTCGAGGCGAGACGAAACCCCGTTCAGATCCCCGACGCCGTCGCCATCGGAGTCCTGAAACGAGCGAGGGTAGACCTGGTAGATCACGCCCCGCTGCCACCAGGCGAGTTCGTCGGCCATCGTGCCCCCCTGTCAGTCCCTGGCCCTGGTGCGGAACCACCCGTACCCGGACCCGTCGAGCCGGAACCGGTACTTCCCGTCGGCCGCTTCCACCTCGGCCGTCCCGAACACCCTGGTCAGTTCGCCGTCGCTGTGCCCGCCCAGCTCGACCACCGCCTCGCACGGCTTCTTGCCGAGGTTGTGGACGGCGACTAGCCGGCTCCCCTTCCAGTCGCACAGGTGGGCCAGGACGCACGGCGCGTCGGCGGGCAGCACCTGGTAAGCGCCCCACCCGACTTCCGGGCAGTCCCGGCGGGCGGCGATCACCCCCTTGACGCAGTTGAGCAGTGACCGCGGGTCGGCCCGCTGGGCGTCCGCGTTCACCTTGGCGTACCCGAAGTCGCCCTTGGAGATCGCCGGTCGAATCAGCTCGTCCGGGGCGGCGTCGGAGAACCCGCCGTTCGGGGAGCGATCCCACTGCATCGGGGTGCGGACGGCGTTCCGGCCGTCGAGCGCCAGGTCGTCGCCCATCCCGATCTCGTCCCCGTACACGACGACCGGCGTTCCGGGCAGGCTGAACAACAGGCTGAAGGCGAGTTCCAGTCGCGGGCGGTCGTTCCCGAGCATCGGGGCCAGCCGCCGGCGGATGCCGCGGCCGAAGATCCGCATCTCCTCGTCCGGGGCGAATGCCCGGTAGACCTGTTCCCGCTCGTCCTCGGAGAGCCGCTCCAGGTCCAGTTCGTCGAGGTTGCGGAGGAAGTTGAGCCACTGACCCTTCTCGGGGATGGCCGGCAGTTCCTTCAGGCACCGCGCGATCGGCTCGGCCGTCTCGGTCGCCAGCGCCAGGAAGATGTCGTTGTCGAGTAGGAAATTGAACAGCAGGGTGAGTTGGTCGCCGTCCCCGAAGAATTCGGCAGCCTCCGCGACCGGCACGTCCGCCTCGCCGACCAGGATGCCGTCCGGCCGGCGGGCGGCGACCCGGTTGTGGAACTCCGTCAGGACGCCGTGCCCTTCTTTCGGTGCCGTTCCGGGCAGCCCCTTGTCCTCGATCATGTGACTGGCGGCGTCGATCCGGAAGCCGGCGATCGGGAACGACAGCCAGAAGTCCATGATCCGTTCGATCTCGGCCCGGACCTCCGGGTTGGCCGTGTTGAGTTCCGGCTGGAACTTGTAGAAGCGGTGGTAGTAACACGCCCCGGCCCGGTCGTCGTGCGTCCAGACGGACTCCTCCTCGCCGGGGAAGATGGACTTGCTTCGGGGGTCCGGCGGGGGCGGGTTGTCGGCCCACACGTAGTAGTCGCGGAACCGCCCGCCCTTGTCCCGGCGGGACGCCTGGAACCACGGGTGCTGGTCGGACGTGTGGTTCACGACGAGGTCGAGGAAGACGCGGATGCCGCGCTCCCCGGCCTTCGTGAGGAACGTCTCAAAGTCGTCGAGGGTGCCGTACCGCGGGTCGATCCCGAGGTAGTCGGCGACGTCGTACCCGTTGTCCCGGTCCGGGGTCGGGAAGAACGGGAGCAGCCAGACGCAAGTGACGCCAAGGTCGGCCAGGTGGTCGAGCCGGCTCGTGACCCCGGGGAAGTCCCCGACGCCGTCGCCGTTGGAGTCCTGGAACGTGTGGACGTCGATCGCGTACACGACCGCCGTCTTGTACCACAGGTCGGCCGCGCCGCTCGCCTTGTCGCCCATCACGGACGCCTCCTCACTCGTTGACCGGCCCCACCAGTTTCCAGCAAAGGGTGTTCCGCGGCGGGCCGCCGGGTCACGCAGGCGGCAGGATGAGCCGGACCCGCCCGCCGGTCTCCTCGACCCGGTACGTCCGGATCGGCTCGGTCGCCGGGCCGGCCTTCACCGCGCCGGTCTTCGCGTCGAACTGCGACCCGTGCCACGGGCAGGCGACCGTCCCGCACGCCAGCACCCCACCGGCGAGTGACCCGCCCTTGTGGGTACAGCGGTCGTCGTACGCCGCGTACCCGTCTTCGGTGCGGGCCAGCACGATCCGGCGGCCGTTCGCGTGGAGCAGCTTCATCTGCCCGACCTTCAACTCGTCGGCCGCGCCGACATCGACCCCCGCCCCGGGCGCACCGGCGACCGTCTCCTCCGTCCACTTCCCGGCGTCGGCGTAGCGGTGATCCACACCGATCTGGTTCCGGTACACGAGTGTCCCGCCCAGCCAGCCGCCGACCGTCATCACCCCGAGGCCGGCGGCCTCCAGCAGGATCGTCCCGACGCCCGGCCGGAGGGTGTCGGGGTCGCGGAACGCCCACCCGAGGGCGATCAGGGCGAGGGCCGTCAGGTTCACCCCCATGTGCCACGTCGCCCGCTTCTTCGCGGAACTGTTCGGGGGCACGGTGTACAGGTAGTCGATGAACCCGGGCACCCCGGCAACCAGCCCGGACACGACCGCGGCCACCGCGAGGTACGCCCCGGTGGCCCAGACCGTCGGCCAAGCGCCGAGGACGCCGACGAGGTCGGCCGTCGGAGCCGCAACCCCGAACGCGACGGGGAAGGCGATCAGGATCGGGTGGAGCGGGTGACCCTTGATCTGGGCCGTGCTTCGCATGAGCGTCCTCGGTCGAATGGGGGAAACGGGTTATCTCGCACCCGCGGGGAGTCGTCGCCGTGGTCCGTGCCGACTCATGCCGCACCGCGGTCCGAGCCCTTCGGCGGTTCGGGCGAGCCGGCGGGGGTTGCGGTGGACCTGAGCCGCCGCCGCCACACGTCTATCAGTCCCATCGTCACCGCCAGGATGACGGGTCCGAGGACCATCCCGGAAACCCCGAACACGGCCAGCCCGCCGACGAAGGCGATCAGCACCGGAACCGGGTGCAACCGCATCCGCCCGCCGGCCAGGTGGGCGTACAGCCAGTTGCCGACCGGGCCGGCCATCAGCAGGCCCCAGGCGACAATGCCGGCGGCCGCCCCCCACCACTCGTCCAGGGCAAGGGCGAGCGCCGCCGGCACCCACACCAGGAACGCCCCGACCAGTGGGATGATTCCGAGGATGGTCATCACCACGCCCCAGAGTACCGGGGCCGGCAGGCCGACAGCCCAGAACAGTAACCCGCCGGTTAATCCCTGGAAGACACTGGTCACCACGGTCGCATAGACAGTCGCGTGGATCGAGTCCGACACCCGGGTGAACAGGTAATCCGATTCCTCCCGCGCGAGTGGCGACAGGTCCTCCACGGCAGCCAATAGGTGCCGCCAGTCGCGGAAGGCAAAAAACAGCACGAACACACAGACCAGGAACTGGACGGCGAACCAGGCGGAACCCCGGGCGAGCGCAGTCGCCCCACCGGTCAGCGGGGTGATCAACCGTCGGGCTTCGGCCTCCGGATCGACGTTCCGGCGAACCCATTCCAGCGACTCCCGCCCGTGTGAAACCTTGTCGATGGCCGCATCCACCCGCCCCTCCCGGGCCAGAGCCTCCGCCCGGGTGGCCGCGTCCGCGGCCTCGCGCCCGAGTTGTGCGCCGAGGAGCAGGACCGGGACGAGGATGATCGCCACGACGGCTGCCGTGGACACCCCTGCCGCCCAGTTCGCGTTGGGGATCACCTTCGCCACCCGGGCGTGGATCGGGAAGACGATGACCGCCAGCGCCACCGCCCAGGCCAGCGCCGGGAGAAACGGGTAGGCGACGAGGACGCACAGCGTCAGCCCGATCAGCGTCAGCGCCACCAGGGCGGCCGTGCGGGCCCGGCCGCGGCTCACGTCGTCGGGTTGCCGCCCCTCCGGCCGTCGGTCACCGTTCGCATCCATCGTCTTCCCCCGGCGCGATGTCTCGTCCGTCGGTACCCTCTGCAACCACGATACCGCGACACGGCCGGTGGGCCGTGCCGCCCCTCCGGCGGGTCGGTTCAACGTCGCGGTCCGGCGGCCCGACGGCCGGCCGACCGGGCGGCGAAGTACCCGCACATGCCGTGTACTCCGCCGCCCGGCGGGGTCGAGGACGAGCAGAGGAACAGCCCGTCGGCCGGCGTCGCGTACGGGTCGAGGCGGGCCACCGGCCGGGTGAACAATTGCCGCCAGTCGGCCACCCCGCCGGTGATGTCGCCGCCGACGTAATTCGGGTTGTGCCGCTCCAGAGCCGCCGTGTTCATCACATGCCGGGCCAGGATCAACTCCTGGAACCCCGGGGCGAACCGCTCGACCTGCGCCTCGATCCGGGCGGTCATATCGACCGTCGAGCCGTTCGGGACGTGGCAGTACGCCCACGCCGTGTGCTTCCCGGCCGGTGCCCGGGTCGGGTCGAACAGGCTCGGCTGCGCCAACAGCACGAACGGCCGCTCCGGGTGGTCGCCGGCCCACGCCGCCCGCTCGGCCACCGTGACCTCCTCCAGCGTGCCGCCCAGGTGGACCGTACCGGCCCGGCGGCAGGCGTCGGCCCGCCACGGAATCGGCCCGGCGAGCGCCCAATCGACCTTGAACACCCCGGGGCCGTACCGGTACCGTGCGAGGCGGCGGCGGTAGCCGGCGGGGAGGCGGTGGCCGGCGAGTGCGATCACCTGCCGCGGGGTCACGTCGAGGAGTACGGCCCGGGCGGGCGGCAGCTCATCGGCCGACGCCGCCCGGCGGCCGGTCACGACCTCCCCACCGAGCGACCGGAGGAGCGACGCGAGGGCGTCGGCGATGCGTCCCGCCCCGCCCCGCGGTGCCGGCCAGCCGACCGCGTGGCCGGCGACCCCGAGCATCAGGGCGACGGCCGCGCCCGGCGACTGCTCCAGCGGGAGGACGGCATGGGCGGCCAGCCCGGCGACTAGCGCGCGGGCCGGCGCGTCCCGGAAGTACGCCTCGGCCAGCCCCTTCCCGGACCGCACGGCCCGCCACCCGAACCGCAGTGCGGTGAGCGGGTGCCGCGGCAACCGGAACGGGCCGAGCAGGTCCGCGAACAGACCGCCGGCGTTCGCCACGAGCGGCGTCATCAGCCGGCGGTACGCGGCGGCGTCCGCCCCGAGGGCATCGGCCGTCGCGTCCACCGACCGGTCCAGCACCGCGGCCGTCCCGTCGTCGAGCGGATGAGCCAGCGGGAGCGGCGGGTAAACCCACTCCAGCCCGTGGTCCCCGAGCGGCAAGGTCTTGAGGAAGGGGGACGCGACCGCCATCGGGTGGACGGCCGAGCAGACGTCGTGGACGAACCCGGGCAGCGTCAGTTCCGCGGCCCTGGCTCCACCGCCGACGGAGTCCGCGCCTTCGACCACGAGTACGGACCGACCCTCGCGGGCCAGGGCGACTGCCGCCGCCAGCCCGTTCGGCCCGGAGCCGACGACGACCACGTCATACGCTTGTGCGGTCATCGCTCGACTTCCCTTCGGTCGGCCCGGCGGGCGGGTCCAGCCTGTTCGCCTTGTACCACCCGTCCGGATCCCTCTTCAGTGCCTCGACCATCCCGGGCAGGGTGTCCCGCAGCGAGTGCTTCGGCTCCCACCCGAGGAGCGTCCGGGCGCGGGAGATGTCGAGTTCGTAGTGGTCGGCCGCCCGGTCGATCATCCACGGCTTGATGAATGGCTCGGGGCCGAACGGCAGGTGGTCCTGCACCCACGCCCCGGCCTTGGCCACCGCGGCCGGGATGCGGTAGGTGCTCCACGCCTCGCCGTGGAGCAGTTGGCCGAGCGCCTCCTGCAACTCGCCGTACCCGAGTGTCTCCGGCTCGCCGACGAGCAGCACCGTCTCGGGGGGCAGTTCCTTCCGCCGCTCGATCACCCGCACGAACGCATCGACCAGGTCGCCGAGGTGGACGAACGCCTGCCCGCGGGCCGGGTCGGCCGGGTAGAAGTGGCCGGTGAGGTGTTTCTCCGCGATCCGCTGGATCTGGTGGGCCAGCGGGATCGACTCGCCCCGGTCGGTGTACACGCCGGCGATCCGGAGCAGGACGACCGGGATGTCGCCCCGCTTTGCCCGGATCAACTCCTCGGTCCGGACCTTCGACTTCGGGTAGTCCCACGTCGGGCCGAGCGGCGAGTCCTCTGTGAGCTTCCGACCCGGCTCGCCGGGGGCGTGCACCAGCATGGTGCTGGAGAACACGAACTGCTCAACCTGGAAGTCCTGAAGCCCCTTCAGTAGTCGCTCGGTGCCGCGGACGGTGACCTGTTCGTACTTGTCGCTCGGCTCACCCTTGAAGTCGTAGTAGGCGGCCAAGTGGACGACCGACGCGATCCGGTCGCCGTGCCGCTCGCGGAGTTGCCGCAACCCGTCGCGGACGCTGTCGTCGGAGGCCACGTCCAGGTCGATGTACTCGACGTGGGCCGGCGGGTGCGGCTCGCCGGGGCGGTCGAACCCGACCTCGTCATAGGTCTGGTCCAGCCGGCCCGCCAGGGCGGCCCCGATCAGCCCGCTGCTCCCGGTGACGACCACCGTCTCACGCTCGCCGCTCATGATCGAAGCCTCGCATGGGTGGGCGTCGGGTCCGGGCGCGTCAGCCCGCGGCGACCCCCGATCGGGTCAGCAACGCCCGCACCTCGGCGTCGGTGGTCTGGGTAAAGTCGTCGTACCAGACCCCGACCGCGTGGAACGGGTCCGGCTCTTCCGCGCAGACGGCCTCGTCCGCCTCTCCCTCGAAGTCGGCGCACGTCTCGGCCGCCCCCACCGGGACGGCGACGACGACCCGGGCCGGTCCGAGGCGGCGGAGGGCGGCGACCGCGGCCCGCATGGTGGACCCGGTGGCCAGCCCGTCGTCCACCACGATCACCGTCTTACCCCGCACGTCCGGGGCCGGGCGGTCGCCCCGGTACTCCCGGTCCCGCCGCTCCAACTCCTGTTGCTCGCCTGCCGCGGCCGCGTCGATTTGGGCGGCGGTGATGCCGAGTTGGCGGACCACGCCCTCGTTGAGGACGCGGACCCCGCCGGACGCGATGGCCCCCATCGCCAGCTCCTCGTGGGAGGGGACACCGAGTTTGCGGACCAGGAACACGTCGAGCGGGACGTCGAGCGCCCGGGCCACCTCGTACCCGACCGGCACGCCGCCCCGCGGCAGGGCCAGCACCACCACGTCGTCCCGGCCGGCGTAGTGGAGGAGTTTCGCGGCCAACCGGCGGCCCGCGTCGGTCCGGTCGCGGAACATCCCGCACCCCCGTTTCACACCCCGGACGGGAACGTCTCCGGCAACTCCTCCGGATCCTCCGCAGCGGGCGGGAAGAGCGGGCGGACGGCTGTCGTCCGGTCGAGGTACAAGAAGGCGTCGTACCGCTCGGGCAGGACGGTCGGGACGTAGTTCCCGTACTGCTCGTACTGCGGCCGGTACACCACTCCGATCGCCCGGTGCCCGCGCCACGCCGAGAACGCCTCCGACGCCGGCGGCCGGAACACCAGGAGCGCGTCGCCCGCCCCGGCCCGGTGGAGGACGTCCTCCCAGCTCCCGTCCCGGCCGGGCGGCACCCGCATCTCCTCCCACGGTGCCCCCCAGTGCCGGCCGGCGATCACCGCGCCGCGGTACGACCCGAACCCGGCGATCACCACCCCGTCCAGCCCGTACCGCTCGCGGGCGAGTTGACCCAGGTTCACCATCCCGTCGTCGGCCATGTCGGTGAACCGCGCGTCCCCGATGTGGGTGTTGTGCTCCCACACCACCACCTTCGAGTCCGGCCCGTGGTGGGCGAGAAGCCGGTCGAGTGTCTCGGCCATGTGCCGGTCGCGGACGTTCCACAACTCGCCGTCGGACCGCACCATCGCCCGGTAGTAGGCCTCGGCGTTCTTGATCACCAGCGCGTTCTGCTCGGCAACGAAGCGGCCGTCGGGGCCGTCCCCGTCGCGGCCCTCGGCCGCGGCCCGGAGCCGCCGCAGCAGGGCCGCCACCGCGTCCCGGCAGCAGGCGTCGGGGACGAGGGCGGTGGCGCGGGCGTACTCCTGGGCGTCCTCGCCGTACGGCTCGAAGCACCGGACCGCCCGCCAGGCCGCGTCGAGCGCCTTCGGGTCGGCCGTCCGCAGGTAGCCCATCACCTCGCGGAGCGAGTCCCACAGGCTGTACACGTCCAGCCCGTAGAACCCGACCCGCTCCCGCTCGGGCCGCCCGGCGTTGTGCCGCCGCAGCCGGCCGACCAGGTCCAGCACCTCCTCGTTCGCCCACATCCACGTCGGCCACCGGCGGAACGCCTCGAGTGCCTCCTCGGCGTCGGCGGCCGCGCCGGGGTAGCCCTTCGCGAACCGGTTCACCCGGTAGCAGTCCGGCCAGTCGCCCTCGGCCGCGACGAACGAGAAGCCCTGCTCCTCGACGAGCCGCTTCGTGACGGCCGTCCGCCAGGTGTAGAACTCGCGGGTGCCGTGCGACGCCTCGCCGAGGAGTACCACCCGTGCGTTCCGGCAGCGTTCGAGCAACGGGTCGAGGTCGGCCGGGAACCGGAGCGGCCGTGACAGCCCGCGGGCTTCGTCCAGGAGGGCGTCGGTGACCGGGGGCTCGGTCGATGAGGGGCGGCGGCGAACCATGACGTTTCCTACCCGTACTCACTCGGCGTCGGGGCCACCGCCGTGGGCGAGGTGGCGGGTGAACCAGTCGGCGGCCAGCGCCGCGACGGCGTCGAGCGTGCGCAACTTCTTGACCGGGGCCGTGTGAGGACGTCCTCGTTCAGCCCGATCACGACGTACACAAGTCGTGCCGGAGGGGTCACAATTCGCGACGGCTCTCTCGGGGCGAGTGCGATCGGCGGAGCGACCGGGTGCGGACAGCCCGCCTCCGCGGTTGCGGAGGCGGCTCGACGGGAACCGGCTTGCCCGGTGAGCCGAATGCCGGTTCTTAATCATCTCCTGAAGCCGGGGGGCGCCGCCGACGGGGCCGCCGAAAGCTGTGTCCAGACTATCGGAAATCTTGTCTCGACTTCGACACGCGGTTCGGACGCGGCCCGCGGGCTGCATGCGACTCGCCGATACGGCCGGGCAGCCAACACCTGATCCGGACCCATGACCGACCGCCCCCGGCACGGAGCGGCGGTGTTCCGATGCGCGGACGCCTGCCCGTCCGACAACGGGTAACGGACCGCGCGTCCGCTCACACAGGGCCGCCCCGCCGTGGGTGCCCACCTGGAGGAATGACATGAAGCGGGTATCCATCGTCCTGTTCGGCGTGGCGCTCCTGACCTCGGTCGGGTGCGAGAAGGGGAAGTCAACCGCTCCCGGCACCGACCCGGACCGTCCGCGGGCCGAGCGGCGACTGACGGTCACCAGCCCCGGCGAGCAAAACGTCACCCAGGACAAGACCGACGAGATGACCGTCTCGATCAACCGGGACAACTTCACCGGCCCAGTGGACGTCGAGTTGCGGAACCTGCCGACCGGGGTCGAGGTGGTGACCAAGGACCTGATCGTCCCGGCCGACAAGGGGTCACTGGTGGTGACGATCAAGGCCGGCCCGGCCGCGGCACCGGTCGATGATCATGTGGTCACGGTGGTCGCCAGGGCCAAGGACCAGAAGGACCTGCCGGAAGCGACCACCACCTTCAAGCTCGACGTGAACAAGAAATAGCGGCGGGACGAAGGGTTTCCCGCCCCACAACCTTTTCACAACGGGAGGATGGCCATGCTCCTGCGAGACGCCATGACTCGACGCGTCGAGTGTGTCGGCCCGGACGACACGATCCAGACCGCCGCCCGGAGGATGCGGGATCTCGACGTCGGCCCGGTGCCGATCTGCGGCACCGACGGCAAACTCGCCGGCATGCTGACGGACCGGGACATCGCCGTCCGGGCGGTGGCCGAGGGGCACGACCCGAAGTCGTGCAAGGTGAGCGACGTGATGACGCCGGACGTGGTCTACTGCTTCGACGACCAGGACACCGCGGAGGCGTCCCGGGTCATGCAGGAGAAGCAGATCCGCCGGGTACTGGTCCTGAACCGGGACAAGAAGCTGGTCGGCATCGTGTCCCTGGGCGACCTGGTGGTGGACGCCGGCAAGCAGCAGGCCGGCGAGACCCTGAAGCAGGTGTCCGAACCGGCCGAGCCCCGCCGCTGAGCGGACGCGGCGGCGTTCGCCGACGCCTGCCCAGCCCGACCGCCGTCAAGAACGGCGTTCAACAAGCTGCCACAGAGTCGTCCGCTCCGAGGGCGCCGGGACCATTGGAGTCGAGCGGGGAGGGCCAAGCAGTGCAGTCCAAGTTGATCCAGGAGCGGGCCGGGGAGCGGACCTGGGTTCTGGTCTTCGGGACGGGCGAGGAGGTCATGGCCGGGTTGGGCGAGTTCGCCCGCAACGCCGACCTGACCGGCTCGCACTTCACCGCGATCGGAGCGTTCTCGGACGTCGTGCTGGGGTTCTTCGACCCCAACGACAAGCGGTACGCCGAGACCCCGATCCGCGAGCAGGTGGAGGTGCTGTCGCTCCTGGGCAAAGTCGCCCGACACCAGGGCGGGCCGAAGGTCCACGCCCACGTCGTAGTGGGGAAACGCGACGGCACCGCCCACGGCGGTCACATGATGGAGGCCCGCGTCCGGCCGACGCTGGAGGTAGTCGTGGTCGAGTCGCCCGGCCGCCTGGGGCGGCGGACCGACGACCGGACCGGCCTCCCCCTTCTGAAACTCGACTGAGAGCTCGCCGGGATCACGACGGGTCGCTCCGGTTCCCCGTTCGCAGTCCGAAATTGTTCACCCACGACTCGCCCGAGTTCAAGAGGGGTACATGATGGCAACATGTGAGGTGTGCGGGAACGACTACGACAAGGCGTTCACCGTCACGGCTGAAGGCAAGGCACACACCTTCGACTCGTTCGAGTGCGCGATCCACGCCTTGGCCCCGGAGTGCGCCCACTGCGGGTGCAAGGTCGTCGGCCACGGCGTCGAGCAGGGCGGGACGATCTACTGCTGCGCCCACTGCGCCACGCACGCCGGGGCGATCGGCCTCAAGGACCGGGCCTGACCCGCGCCTGCCATCCGTCGCTTCGGCGGGCAATTTGTTACGCACCATGTCTCACCTCGACCGCCCCGCGACCGGGGCGGCTCACGCTGCGGAGCGCCTCGACGCTGTACCTGCCGGCGGTGTACGCGGACCCGGCGAACCACTTCGACATCTGCGACGTGCGGGGCAAGGTGTGCTTCTGAGGCACCCGCACGGACACGTTGGGAGCGACTTACCACCGTCCTGCTCAGCGGCGGCGGGGAGGACGGGTGCGGCCGACGGTGACGTGGAGGGCTTCCGCCGTGTGTACCGCCATCGCCCTCGCCACCAGTGAACTGCCCCTCTCACTCCTGGAGCAACACGACCTGGAGGACCGGGTCCACGACCGCGGCGGCGAGAAGGAGGTCCGGTTCTACTGGCAGGCCGACCCGACGCTGCTGCCGGTGTGGTAGGACGGGCGGCTCCAGGTGGTTCGGTGGGGGAACCGGGACCGGGCCGAGCGGAAGCTCCCGCCCACGGGGTGGAGCTGGATGGAGACGGTCGAGGAGGGCAAGTGGTCGGCCCTGTCGCCCGAGCCGGTCCTCGTCCCGGCCACCTTCGGGTACGCCAACGGGGTGTGGCACAAGGTGAAGCAGGGGGTGCAGGGCGTCCTCGTCCGCGACCGTGCCGGCGGCCCGGTGGTGTTCCTGGTGACCGAACGGGCCACGCGGTACTACCGGGTCATGACCCGGGCCGAGTGGACGCCGGCGCTTGTGGGGAAAGTCATCTGACCAGACCTCGGTGCCCGGCTGAGTCCAACCAGCAAGTACTTGCCCCGCTGCTTGTGCTCGCCGGTTCCCTCACGTAACCTGGTGGGCACTCGAACATGGTTCACCGGTGCTGGGGCCGTCCCGTCCGGCGCCCCCGCAACCTGGAGAAGTCGCTCCCGGCCCCTCCTCCCGATGGCCACGGGCAGCGGCAAGACGTTCACCGCGGTCAACGCCGGCTGCCTCCCACCGCGGGGCAGGCGGTAATCGTCGAAGAGGTGGGCCATCAACTTTCGGTCGTGCCGCGACCGAGAACGACATCACGGCCGGCCCGAAGCGGGTCACCCGCCGGCGGGCGAACCGGGCCCACAAGGCTCCGCAGTCCGGCGTCTGAAGCACCCACGGGGCACTCCCAATGTTCGACATCATCGGGGACGTTCACGGGCACGCCGACGAACTGGTGTCGCTGCTCCGCGAACTGGGGTACCAGCCTGTCCGGGGGGTGTACGCCCACCCCGAGCGGAAGGTCGTGTTCCTGGGCGACTACATCGACCGGGGGCCCCAGATCCGGCAAGTGCTGGAGGTTGTTCGCGGCATGACCGAGCGCGGCGCGGCGGCGGCCCTCATGGGGAACCACGAGTTCAACGCGCTGTGCTACGCGACCGAGCACCCCACCCGTGCGGGCGAGTTCCTGCGGCCCCACACGGACAGTAACGAGCACCAACACGGCGAGACGCTGCGCCAACTCTCCAGCGCCGAGCGGGCGGAGTACGCCCACTGGTTCCGCGGTCTCCACCCCTGGCTCGAGCGCGACGGCATTCGGGCCGTCCACGCGTGCTGGGACGACGAATCGCTCCGGGTCTTTGCAGACGCCCAGAATCGCTTGGGGAGAATGACCCCGGACTTCCTCGCCGCCGCGTCGGACCCGACCGACGCCGCCTTTCAGGCCGTCGAGGTCACCCTCAAGGGGAAGGAGGCCGAGTTGCCCCCGGGCATCTCGTTCCGCGACAAGGACGGGCACGTGCGTCATTCGATTCGGACACGGTGGTACGAGCCGCCCCGGGGGCAGAACTACCGGGACTACGCCTTTCAGTCCGACCCGGTTGACGTGGACGAGCCCCTGACCGAGGACGTTGTCGCCGCCGCACGACCGTACCCGGCTGGCAGCGTGCCGGTGTTCTTCGGGCACTACTGGCTCAACAAGAAGAGCCCGAAGTTACTCGGGCCCAACGTGGCCTGCCTGGACTACAGCGTGGCGAAGGGTGGATTCCTCTGCGCGTACCGCTGGGACGGAGAGCAACGCCTGGACCCGGCAAAGTTCGTGGTCGGTAAGTGACCCCGCGGTTCCCCCAGTCGTCTGGCGGTAGTGGCCCATGGGCGCTGCTGTACGGCGACACCGGCGGCGCCGGCGAACCCGTCCGGAACCCCGACATGTCCGTCACCGGGGCGGAACTGGTGCGGCGGGCGGGGGAGGAGGTGACCCGCCCCGACCTCGCACCGGGGGCAGGCCCAAGGGAGTGAACCACCGCGCGGTTCAGCCGCCTCGAACGCCGGGGGTCCCCCAGGAGGTCGGCCTCGCGGGGCGCCCGGGTCACCGGTGGGTACGTCGGATTCTTGCGGCCCCGGAGCGGGTCGGGCGGGTACGAGATCCACGTCGGCCCCGCGGTGGCTCGGGGCTAACGCGGGCCGGTCCTCTCGTGGACGTTGTCGAGTCACCGCCGCACGGCCCGGTAGACGTCGGCGTCGGTGCCGTGAGCGGCCCTGGCGTCGGGTAGGGCCCTGTGGAACCCGGCCCGCGTGCTCTCCGCGTGCTCGCCCCGGAACCGCCCGCGCGCCCGGGCCGAGTCCCCCGCGAACACGACGTTCACGAGGGGTTCCAGGTGCCGCACGGGTCGCCCCAGCTCGACGAGGCGGTCCCAGACGAGTCGGGCCGCACAGGACGCGTGCCGGTTCCCGAGCGCCGGCGGCTTGCGATCGTAGAAGTGTTGCCCGGGGGTCGCGGGTGCGGGTCTGACGCGGAACACGTCAGAACAGGGCGGATTCTTTGCGTCCGCTGCGTCCACCTGTTTCGGGCTAACGACAGACCTCTCGGACGCAGCGGACGCAGGATGTCTCACCCATCTCCGGGTTCGTCAGCGGGTTGGGCGGCGGATGCGCCACTCCGGCGCCCACTCCAAGTTGTGAGCCAGGATTAGCGAGTTCCGCTCCAACGCCGGAATCGACCGCCTGAAAAGGCGGATTCAGCGTCAGAAGTGGCGACGAGCCTGGCCGTTGTGTGAAGCAGCACAGAGTAAGTCGCGGGCAGTGCGAAGCCGCCCGGCGCAGACCCCCGGAGATGTACGCCGTGGTCGGCGACCACGTCTTCCCGTTCCTCCGCACCCTCGGCGGCGAGGAGTCGACCTACGCCACGCACATGAGGGACGCCCGCTTCACGATCCCCTCGGCGTCGCTGCTGGCCAAGGTGGTCGACCTGATCGACCACGTCCCGATGGAGGACCGCGACACCAAGGGCGACCTGTACGAGTACATGCTCGGCAAGATCGCCAGCGCCGGGCAGAACGGCCAGTTCCGCACGCCCCGGCACGTCATCCAACTCATGGTCGAAATGACCGCGCCGCTGCCGAAGGATGTGGTCTGCGACCCCGCGTGCGGTACCGGCGGCTTCCTCGTGGCGGCGGGCGAGTACCTCCGCACGCAGCACCCCGAGGTGCTCCGCGACCCGAAGCTCAAGCAGCACTTCCACACGAACCTGTTCCACGGGTTCGACTTCGACAACACCATGCTCCGGATCGGCAGCATGAACATGCTGCTCCACGGCGTCGAGAACCCGGACATCCGCTACCGCGACTCGCTCGCCCAGGACCACGCGGGCGAGGAGGAGAAGTACACGCTCGTGCTGGCAAACCCGCCGTTCGCCGGGTCACTGGACTACGAGAACTGTGCGAAGGACCTGCAGCAGATCGTGAAGACGAAGAAGACCGAACTGTGGTTCCTAGCCCTGTTCCTGCGACTGCTCAAGCCGGGTGGCCGCGCGGCGGTGATCGTGCCGGACGGCGTGCTGTTCGGCTCGTCGAAGGCCCACAAGGAACTGCGGCGGATGCTCGTCGAGGATCAGAAGCTCGACGGCGTGGTGTCTCTGCCCGGTGGCGTGTTCAAGCCGTGCGCGGGCGTGTCGACGGCCATTCTGCTGTTCACGAAGACGAACAGCGGCGGCACGGACCACGTCTGGTTCTACGACGTGGACGCGGACGGCAGGAGCCTCGACGACAAGCGCACGGACCTGGTCCCGCCCGCGAAGTTCGGCGCGGTGCCAGCGGTCGCGCTCACCGACGACGACCGCGCGAAGAACAACCTGCCCGACGTGCTGGCCCGGTGGAGGAAGCGTGACGCGACGGAACGCAAGCGACCGCGCACGGCACAGAGCTTTTGCGTGCCGAAGGCCGACATCGCCGCACAGGGCTACGACCTGAGCCTGAACCGCAAAAAGGAAGTGGTTCACGAGTTGGTTGAGCATCAAGCGCCGGGTGACATCCTCACGGAGTTGGCGAAGATCGAGGACGAGATTCAGCACGGCATGAAGGAACTGCGGGGGATGGTGGGGTGATTATGGATGGCTCCCTCCCTATTGGTTGGCGATGGACCCCACTTATCGACCTCGTTGTCGAAGGGCCAACCAATAGAGGTTCTTCACGATAGCGGTGGTTGTGGGTAGGATGCCAGCCCTTGC
>NZ_JBHYGG010000030.1:0-22276 GCF_051859125.1 Gemmata sp. | reverse complement strand
TCCGGGGGGAGAGGTCGCGACGAGGCTCTGCGAGTCGCGGGTGAGGGGGCACGCGGCACCACTCCACCAACCACGCCGAACCAGTCCGCCACCGCTTCTCAGCACACAAGCGCGGAGGAGTGGCGGCGCGCCACGCCACGCCACGCCACGGGAGGGTGCGGGATGCGAGTCGTGTTCGGGCTGACGGTGATTGGAGGCGCTGGGCTGCTCGGCCTGGCCGTGTGGCCGGGCCTCCTCGGCGTCGTCCTCTTCGGCATCCCGTTGGTTTTCGTGTCACTCCTGCTACTCGGCTTCTGGTTCCTCCTGCTGATCGTGTTGGGGATCCGTGACATCGTTAATCCCCCAACACCAAACATGCGGTTCCGCCGCTGGGGCCTGGCCTCGGCCTTGGTCATGTTCGGCACGCTCGGCTTACTCTGGTTCCACGTGCCCCAGCGCGTCGCATTCGCGTTCTGTTCTGCCGACCTGCAACGGCTGACGGACACGGCCCAGACATCCGAGTGGGGTGGGGAGGAGATCGACTCCAAAGTCGGCCTGTACCGAGTGGATCAGTATGCTGCTGACCCGCGAGGGGGCGTGTTCTTTCGCACCGCGACCGGCCCTGACGGTCTCGGCCCGGATCAGATGTCGTACGGTTTCGCGTTCCGGCCCAACGGAGTTGGCACACCGTTCGGCAAAGCTCACTACTACCAGCACCACCTCTTCGACGACTGGTACATGTTCGCGGTGTCCGACGATTGGTAGCGTCTGAGCAGAAGCGCGACCTTCGCAAGCGAGCCATCACGGGACGAGACGACCGGGCGACCCGCGCGGTGCTCTCGCAGTTCGCCAAGGCGATTTGCAGTTGGTTTCTGTGCCACGAATCAGGTGGTTCTGATCAAAGTGAGTCCGGACTTGACGACCGGAAGCACCCCGGCGAGAAATCGCCACAACTCGTTCACCACAAACAACTCGTGTCGATCTAATACAAATTTGTCCGCAAGAATTATGATGATTTGGCGAAATCGAAGTTCATCGGCGAGGGTGGCGCACCCGCGCCGAATCAATGAGAACGGTCGATCACCGCCCCGCTCACTTCTTGCGGGCGTACAGCGACCAGCGGCCGACCTGCTCCATCAACTCGAACGACTCCGCGATGACCGGCGCGACCTTCTCGTGCGCCGACGGGTGGAGTTGCGCGAGGCTGAGCAGCCCGTTGTGGTCGACGAAAACGCGGTCGGCGGTCCGCACGTCTTCGGCGCAGCGGTCGAGGAGAACCGGCGAGTGGACGAGGAAGAACGGCTGCCACGAGAGCCGCGGGGCGCGGCCGGCGGCCGCGAGGAAGTTCCAGTCGTGCCGCGAGATGACCGCGACGCGCTCGGTCGGCGAGGTCCGGTCGCGAAGGTAGGCGACCTCCTCGTCGGTGAACGGGGCGGGCCAGTCCTGATTCGGCAACTCGCGGCGCTTCGCGTTGATCGGGTTCGGGAACGTGTCGAGGCGGTTCGCGATGCGCACCAGCGGCGACGAGGTCTGGAGCAGCGGGTCCGGCGTCGCGTGCCGCGCGTCGTACCGCACCGCGGCGACCGCCAGCGCCGCAACGGCGGCCCCCATCGCGAGCCGCGCCGCGAACCCACGGTTCGCGGTGGCGGTGCGCCAGGCTTCCCAGGCCCACCACCCCGCGACCGCGACCACGAGCGGGCCGTTCAGCGCCCACAGAATGTCGATCGAGCGGTTCACCCACTTCGTGAGCATCGCCAGGCCGAGCAGCGACGCGGCAGCGGCGTAGATCACCCCGCGGGTCGGCGTCTCGCCCCGCCGGTAGCTCACAAGTGCGCCGACCGACGCGACCGCGAGCCCCGGCCCCGCGAGGTTGAACCAGCACCCCCAGCCGCCCTGCCAGCTCATGAGCGCCGTGCCGAACCCGGTCGCGTAGAGGAGCAGCGGTTCCGTGAGCCGCTGCGCAAACTCGGGCGACAGCACCCGCGGCCCGAACAGCGTCACGCAGATCAGTGCGAAGGTGCCGAGCCCCGCGGCGAGGAACGCGCCGGGCTTCAGCCACGAACCGCCGAGGAACACCGCGCCTGCGAGGTACAGCGACGCGCCGGCCGCGAGCGTGAACAGGCCGATGTCGGTCTGCCAGTACAGCGACAGCCCGCCGACCGCACCCGCGGCGAGCGCCCAGCGCGTACTCTCGACGCCGCGGACGGCGCAGAACAGGAACGCGAACACGAACGGGTGCCGCACCGGGAAGCACGACGGCATCTTGTAGCCGAGCCCCTCGACTGAGAGCGCCGCGAGTGCGAGCGTGACCGCGAGCGCGGCGAACGGGTTCCCGAGCCAGTCGGTCAGCACGAGGTGCGCGGAGATGAAGTACGCGATCGAGACGAACAGGACGAACAGCACGTACCGTTCGAGCACGCTTTGCAGCCCGTCGCTTCCCATTACGCGGGAGAACGCCCAGGCGTGGCCGATGCCGTAGTGCGACTCGAAGTCGAGCCCCGGCACCGCGTCCGGCGCGCGGTAGTACTGTGCGGGCGCGACGAGGTACGACGCGACGTGCGACTCGACGTTGCACTCCCACGCGGTCTGCGCGAGATCGGCCGGCGCGAGCGCGCCGTACAGCAGCGCGGCGAGCGGAACGCACAGCGCGGCAGCGGTGAGCCATTTCTTGCCCTCTCCCCTTGCGGGAGAGGGTGGCGGCGCTTCGCCGCCGGGTGAGGGGTGCGCCTCAACCTCTCGGTTCGATCCACCCCTCACCCGGCCGCTCGAAGACTCGCGGCCACCTTCTCCCGCACGGGGAGAGGGTAAGCGCAAGCTCGCACGTCGCCACAGCACCCACAGTGCCGGCACTAGCAGAATTCCCACACACGTCGTCAGCCGGCCGGTGACGAGCTTGTTCATGAACACGCCGCGGCACAGGTTCTCCGCCGCGGGGACGAACGCGACCGCGGCCAGCGCCGAGAGCCACGGCGAGGGCCGCACGAACCGCGCCGCGCCCCACGCGAACAGCGCACCCGCCCCGCACACCAGGACGTACCACGACTGCTCGTAGTGCTCCTGCCACGGCACCACCTCGTACGGGTTGAGGTACTCGCAGCGGAGCAGCGCCGGGTGGGAGTGGTTCTGCGTGTCGCCCTTGAGCTTGATCGTCGCGGCGGTGAAAAGTGTCGCGATCAGCACGCCACAGCACGCGCCCCACGAAGCAGTCGCGAGCCGTGCGAGCGGCGAAGCAGTCGGCGGCGGGGTGGTGTTCATCGGGGTCACCGTTTCGCGAGGCGGCCGGACTTGCGGTGGTACAGGTGCCACTGGCACGGGGTCCACTCGGGGTCGCCGAAGTGCTCGGCCAGCACCCCCGCGACCTTCTCGTAGGCCTTCGGGTTCACCTTGCTCAGCGACACGAGCGCGTCGCAGTGGACGAACACCACCTCGGAGTCGCGCACGTCGTCGGCGCACCGGTCGAGCAGCACCGGCGAGTGGACCAGGAACAGTTGCACCCAGTGGAGCTTGGGCGCGCGACCCGCGGCGGCGAGGTACTCCCAGTCGAGCGGGGCGACGACCGCGACCCGCTCGGTCTTCGCGGTGTAGGCGCGCAGGAACGTGACCGTGTTCGTGTCGAGCGGGACCGCGGCTGGCTTCGCGACGAGCTTCTTGCGGGCCGCGTTGATCGGGTTCGGGGTCGCGTCGAGCCGGTCCGCGACCCGCACCAGCGGCGACGAGCTCCCGCCCTGCCACTTCGGGTCCGCGGCCGCCCGGTCCTCGCGAACGGCCCACTCCGCGAGCAGCAACAGCGCCGCAGCGACGACAGCCTGTCGTGCGAAACCGATCGCCGGTCGGTCCTCGCTCGCGAGCCGGTCGCACGCCGCCCGCCACGCGACCCACGCCCAGCACCCGGCGACCGCGACCACCAGCCCGCCGTTGAGCGACCACACCACGTCGATCGAGCGGTTCACCCACTTGATGAGCATGGCCAGCCCGAGCAGCGACGCGCACGCGGCGTAGACCGTGGCCCGAGCCGGCGTCTCGCCGCGCCGCGATCCGATCCACGCCGCCACCGCGGTCACGCCGACGCACGGGCCGACGAGGTTGTACCACCCGCCCCACGGCGAGGCCCAGTTGAAGAGTTGGTTCCCGAACCCGGTGCCGTAGAGGAGCAGCGGTTCGACGAGCCGCTGGCAGAACAGCACCGACAGCACCCGCGGCCCGAACAGCGCGAGGCAGACCGCGAAGAACGCGCCCGCACCGCTCGCAACGAACGTCGCCACCCGCCACACCGAGCCGCCGAGGAACAGGGCGCTCGCGGCGTACAGCGCTACGCCGGCGGCGACCGTGAAGATGCCGATGTCGGTCTGCCACCACAGCGACGCGCCCGCGACCGCGCCGGCCGCAACGCCCCACCGCGGGCTCGTCACGCCCCGCACCGCGGCGAACAGGAACGCGAACGCGAACGGGTGCCGGACGGGCCAGTTCGACGGGTAGCGGTAGCTCGTGCCTTCGAGCACCGCCCCGAGCAGCAGCAGCGTGACGCCGAGCGCCGCCCACGGGCTCCGCAGCCAGTCGGTGAGCACGAGGAACCCCGAGAGGAGGTACAGCAGCGTGACGACCAGGACGAACAGAACGTACCGCTGCATCGTCTTTTCGAGGCCGTGGGTGCCCGCCACGAGCGAGAACGTGCAGGCGTGACCGATGCCGTAGTGCGACTCGAAGTCGAGCCCCGGCACCGCGGTCGGGTCGCGGTAGTAGAGCGCCGGACCGACGATGTACGACCCGACGTGCGACTCGGTGTAGAACTCGCCCGCCGCGGCCGCGAGGTCGTGCGGGGCGAGCAGGCCGTAGAGCAGTGCCGCAAGCGGCACGCACAGTACGCCGGCGGTGGCCCACATGCGTTTGGGCGAGCGGGGGGCGTCAGCACACCGAGGTGAGGCGACTCCCGGCACGCGGGGGGGTGACGCCCCCCGCTCACCAAGAACCCGCCACGCGAGCGGCAGCGTCAGCACGCCGGCGCACATCAGCAACCGCACGACGTCAGGGGCGGTCGTGAACACGGACGCACACGCGGGCACCGCGACCGGCACGAACGCGATCACGCACGCAGCGGCGAGCCACGGGAGCGGTCGCACGAACCGCACGGCCAGCCCGCCGCACAGCGCCCCGGCGACGCACACCAGCGCGTACCACATCCGCTCGTACCGCTCCTGCCACGGGACGCGGACGAACGACGCCATCGACTCGGATTCCAGGATGCCGGGGTGCAACTGGTCCTGCGTCTGGCCCGTCAGCGCGACGTGCGCGGCGACCGCCACCGAGGCGAGCAGCACGCCCCAGCAGACGCCCCACGCGGCGACGGCGACCCGGCCCAGACTCGGTGCGGCGGTGTTCATCACGCGACCTCGCGGTGCGAGCGGTTGAGTGCGAACGGCCGGCGGCGCGTGCGGGTCGCCGGCGGGGCGACCGCGACCGGGGCGAACCGGACCTTCTCGCGGAGCACGACGAACCGCAGGAACTGCCGGCCCATCGTGGCCATGAGCCGGGCGAGCACGCCGAGCCGCATCACCTTCGAGGAACTGTCCGGCCGCGGGTTCAGTTGCACCGGCACCTCGGCGAACGGGACGCCCCCGCGGAGGAGCGTCGAGAGAGTCTCGATGTGGTAACCGTACCCGGTGTTCCGCCGCACCTGCCGGGCGTTGGCCACCGGGAACACATAAAGGCTGTGCGCGTCGCGGATCGGCTGGCCGGTGACGACCCGCATCGCCTGCGTACAGCACACCGAGAGCAGCCGCCGCATGGGGGTGCGCGCCCGCGGGTTCGCCCGGTACGTGACCACCATCTCGACCTTGCCGACCAGCGAGAACACGGCGTCGAGGCCGCTCTCGTGGAAGGCGTTGTCGCCGGGGACGAGCGACAGGTACGGGAACCGCGCCCGCGTCAGCCCCGTGTGGAACGCGGCCCCGACGCCGAGGTTCGTCGGGTGCCGGACGACCGTGACGCACGGGAACTTCGCCGCGAGTTGCTTCGCGACGGCGGGCGTGCCGTCGGTGCTGCCGTCGTCGACGACGATGACTTCGAAGTCGGCCAGGTGCCGCCGAGCGGCCGCGACGACCTCGGCGACGGTGGCCGCCAGCCGCCGCTCCTCGTTCCACGCCGGAACCACCACCGTCAGGCCAGTTCCCATTCGCGTCCTCCTGCGAGCGACACCTGATACCCGCAACCGGGGGACGTGGGCAAGGTGAACCGGCCGGCGGCGGCAAGTCGCCTTGCGACGGCGGGGCGAACCGGGGTAGGACGCCGGCCGCTTTGGAGGCGGTCAAATGGGAATCGACATCGTGCCGTCGGCCGCGGTGGCCGCGGCGCTCGCCGCGTGCGGGCTACTGCCGGCGTGCCTGTTGGCGCTGTCGCACGGCGCACTGAAGGTTGCCGCACCGGGCCGGCGGTTCGTGCTCGCCGCGGCGCTGGCGTGGGCGGCGTGGCTCGCGACCGTTCCCGCCACCGCACCGGACGCGGTCGACCTCGTCACGTCGGTGCTGCTCCTCGCCACCGCGACGCTCGCCGGCTTCACGCTGTGGACGCTCGTCGCGTGGGGGTTCACCGTTTCGATGCTGCTCGCACTCGACCGCGCCGCCGGGCCGCTCACGGTGAACGAGTGGGCACTGGAGTACACCCGCGGCAAGCCGATCGACGCCTTCGCCCGCGACCGCCTCGGCGTCCTGTTCAAGTTGAAGCTGGCCGGGGCCCGCGGCGATGCGGTCGTGATGACGCCGGTCCGCGGCCGACTCTTCGCGACGGCCGCCGGCGCGCTCCGCACCCTCTTCGGGCTCCCGAAATGAACGCGCTCCTCGTCGGCCTCGGCTGCTTCGCCGCACACGTCGCCGTCACGCTCGTCTGGCTCCGCGTGAAGCACGGCCCCTCGCCGGTCGCGCGCCACGCCGCGTCGGCACTCGGCACGCACTTCATCGGGGTGACCGTCGCGGCCGCCTCTCTTGAAGAACCGGTCGCGTACTGGCCCGTCGCCGCGGTGAGCGGGTTCGGTGCGGTGTGCTGGCTGTTCGCGTTCAGCGCCGTGTACAAGTCGGTGTCGCTCCGCATCCTCTCGCAACTGAGCCGCACGCCGGGGCACGCACTGCCGTTCGAGGTGATCGCGGAAGACTACGTCTGGCCCGAGTTCGAGGCCCGGGTCGCGGTGCTGGTTCAGATGGGGTGCGCGAAGGAGGTTGCGGGCGGGTACGCCGCGACGGCGGCCGGGAACGCGACCGCCCGACGAATCGCAGGGATTCAGCGGGCGTGCGGGATCGGAGCGAGCGGGCTGTACGGCGACGCGGTCGTTACCCAATCATCTCCTTGATGACGGTGGCCTTTTCGACGCCTGTCAACTTCTGGTCGAGGCCGAGGTAGCGGTACGCGAACCGTTCGTGGTCGATGCCCATGAGGTGCAGCACGGTCGCGTGGAAGTCGCGGATGTGGACCGGGTCCTTCACGATGTTGTAGCTGTAGTCGTCGGTCTCCCCGTAGATGGTGCCGCCCTTCGAACCGCCGCCGGCCATCCACATCGTGAAGCACCGCGGGTGGTGGTCCCGCCCGTAGTTCGTCTTCGTCAGCCCGCCCTGGCTGTAGATCGTCCGGCCGAACTCGCCGCCCCAGATCACGAGCGTGCTGTCGAACAGCCCCTTCCGCTTCAGGTCCTGGATCAGCGCCCAGCACGGCTGGTCCACGTCCTTGCACTGGTCCGGCATGCGGCCGGTGAGGTTGCCGTGGTGGTCCCAGTTGTTGTGGTACACCTGCACGAACCGCACGCCCCGCTCGACGAGCCGCCGGGCCGTGAGGACGGTGTTCGCGAACGACCCGGGCTTCTTCACGTCCGGGCCGTAGGTGTCGAGCACCTTCGCGCTCTCGTTGTTGATGTCGGCCAGTTCCGGCACGCTCGCCTGCATGCGGTACGCCATCTCGTACTGGGCCATGCGGGTCCGCGTCTCGGGGTCGCCGAGTTCGTCGGCGGTGATGCCGTTGAGCTTGCCCAGGCCGTCGAGGGTGGTGCGGCGCACGTCGGGCGACACGCCGGGCGGGTTGTTGATGAACAGGATCGGGTCGCCGGCGGCGCGGAACGACACGGCCGCGTGCTCGCCGGGGAGGTACCCGGACTGCCACAGCCGGGCGGAGATCGCCTGGACTTGCTCCTGGTTGCTCGGCTTGGCGACCATGACGACGAACGTCGGCAGGTTCTGGTTCAGGCTCCCGAGGCCGTAGCTGGTCCACGCGCCGAGGCACGGCCGGCCGGTCACCTGGTTGCCGGTCTGCATGTACGTGATGGCCGGCTCGTGGTTGATGGCCTCGGTGTTCATGGACCGGATGAACACCATGTCGTCGGCCATCTTGGCCGTGTACGGCAGGAGCTCGTCGTTCATCCACATCCCGCACTGGCCCTTCTGCTTGAAGCGGTACTTGCTCGGCGCGACCGGGAACTTGGCCTGGCCGCTGGTCATCGTGGTGAGCCGCTGGCCCTTGCGGATGCTCTCGGGCAGGTCCTCGCCGTAGTGCTTCTCCATTTCCGGCTTGTAGTCGTACAGGTCCATCTGTGCGGGACCGCCGACCATGTGCAGGTAGATGATGTTCTTGCACTTCGCCGGGAAGTGCGTCTCGGGCAGCGCCGCGTCGATGCCGGTCTTACTGCCCTTCGGCGCGTCAGCCGCCTGGAGGTTCGCCAGGGCCGTGGCCCCGAGCGAGAACCCGCCGGCCCGGAAGAAGTGCCGCCGCGTCAGGTTCAGGGCGAGCGGGTTGTTGAAGACGTTCATGATCCGGCCTCGGGTTTGGGTTGTTCGGTGATGGGTTCGGGGATCGGGAACCCGAACCGCCCCTTCGGCTTCTCAGCGGGCGGCTCGACCATCTTCCGCAGGACGTCGGTGATGGCCTTGATCTGAGTGTCGTGCAGTTGAACGGTCTCGGCCAACTGCTGAAGTTGCGTCACGAGTTCGCCCGGCGTGGCGAGGAGCCGCCGCAACCGGATGAACGCCCGCATGATTTCGATGTTGACCCGCACGGCGGTCGGCGACCGCAATACGCTGGACAGCATTGCCAAGCCTTGTTCGGTAAACACTCGCGGGAGGTACCGTCGCCCACCATGCTTGGAACTTGAGATCACAGATTGTGATCTCAAGTCGTCAGCCTCCGATTCTGTTAGCTGGAAGGTAAAATCATCGGGGAAACGTTCCTGATTTCGATCAACTGCCTGGTTCACCACACGGGTGGCGACGCCGTACAGCGCCGCCAAATCGACATCGAGCATGACGCGAACGCCACGGACGACGTGAATTCGCTGCTCGATCTCGGCCGCAGCCGGGAGGGGTAGTGGAGCAATCGTGGCTGGCTTCGGCTTTTTTGGCGGCATACCGGAACCTGCTTGGACACCAACTTGAGGTCGCAAGTTGCGACCTCAAGTTTGCAATTGCCTGTCGCGTCATCTGTTGCGTGGAAAACTTGAGGTCACAAATTGTGACCTCAAGTTCCGTCACTTATTCAACACCTCATCCAAATTGAGTAACTCGTTCACGAGCATCGTCCACGCGGCGAGTTCGCTTGGGTCGAGGGTCGCGTCGGCCTTGGACTCGCCAAACGCGATCAGCTTCTTCGCCTCCTCGGGCTTCGCCTTGTAGTTCGCCCGCAGGTCGCTAAGCGACGCCTTCACGATCGCGAGTTCCTGCGGCTTGAACGGGCGGGACAGCAGCTTCGCCGAAACGAAGTTGACGCGGGCGTCGTCGTCCGCGGCGCTTTTCACCGCCTTCTCGGCCAGCACGCGGGCGGCCTCGACGAACTGGACGTCGTTGAGCGTCAGCAGCGCGGCGATCGGCGTGTTCGTGCGGTCGCGGCGGACGGCGCAGGTCTCGCGGTTCGGCGCGTTCAGCACCTCCATCGCGGCCGGCGGCGCGGCCCGCTTCCAGAACGTGTACATGCTCCGGCGGTACAGGTTGTCGCCGCTGTCCTTGCGGTAGTCGCGGGTGTTGCTGCCGATCATCGCGACCGCCTCCCAAACGCCGTCCGGCTGGTACGGCTTCACGCTCGGGCCGCCGAGCTTGCGGACCAGGAGCCCGCTCGTCGCGAGCGCGTTGTCGCGGATCATCTCGGCGTCCATGCGGAACCGCGGGCCGCGGCTCAGGAGCCGGTTCTCGCGGTCCTTCTCCAGCTTCTCCTTCGTGGCGACCGCGGCCTGCCGGTACGTCGCCGAGGTCACGATGAGCTTGAAGAACCGCTTCACGTCCCACGGGGTGCCGTCCTCGCAGCACAGCCCGGCGGTCGGCTCGCGGAACTCGACGGCCAGCCAGTCGAGCAGGTCCGGGTGGCTCGGCAGGTCGCCGGCGATGCCGAAGTCGCCGCTCGTGCGCACGAGCCCGTTGCCGAACACCTCCTGCCAGAACCGGTTCACGGTCACGCGGGTCGTGAGCGGGTGGTCCTTGGCGAGCAGCCACTTCGCCAGCCCGAGGCGGTTGCGGGGCAACTCGGGGGCCATCGGCGGCATCGCCTTCGGCGTGTCGGCCTTCACCGGGTCGCGGCGCTTGTCGTAGTCGCCGCGGAACAGCAGGAACGCGCCCGGCTCGCCCGGCTTCTCGTTCATGACGTGGGCGATGGTGCCGCGGCCGCGGATCGCGACCTCCTCCTCCTGGAGCTTGCGGTACTCGGCGGCGAGCTTGCGCGACACCTCGTCCTGCGACACGAGCCACCAGCTGAACAGCTCCTCGGTCTCCTGCGGGGTCCGCTTGTCGGCCGGCTTCGCGAGGATGTCCACGGTGCGGCGCGAGCCCGACAGTTGCTGCGCGTCAATGCCGGTCAGTTGCCGGTCGTAGATGCGAAGGTCTTCGAGGGCGAGGTTGTTCACCCGCGAGGCCCCGCTCCGCTGGCCGATCTTGAGCGGCACCGTCGTGCGGGTGGTGGACTTCAGGTTGTCGTTCTCCACGTCGAACGGCTGCGGCTCGCCGTCGTAGTAGATCTTGATGCCGCCCGACTTGCCGGTGCCGTCGTAGGCGACCGTGACGTGGGTCCACTTCCCGGGCGTGAGCGGCTTCTTCGCCACCACCTTCACGGCGTCCTGCGGGTAGCTGTTGATGACGTGCGTGCCGATCTTGTCGGCCTGGATCCACACGTCCCAGCCGCGGAACGCGCTGGCCTCGTCCATGCGGGCGAGGATGGCCCCGTTGTTGTTGCGGCCGGCGATCGCCACCCACGCCGACACGGCGAACGGCTGCGAGCGGTCGAAGTCGCCCACGTCCTTGAACTCGACCGCGGTGCCCGGCTTGACGGTGAACGCCGGGTGCGCCTTGTCGCCCTTCACCGCGGCCCACTCGTACCCGCCGTCGAACTTCACCTCCTGCTCCTTGCCCGACACGGTCGCGGTGAACGCCTTCCCCTTGCCCTCCTTCAGCGGCGCGTGGAACACGAGCCCGGCGGTCGGGATCTTCCCGGCGAAGTCCTCGGCCTTGGCGGTCTTCAGCCACGCGGCGAAGTCGTCCTTCGCCGCCTTCTTGCGGGCGTCCACTTTGGCCTTTGCCGCGGCCGCCTCCTTGACGACCGCGTCGAACCGCGGGCGGTCTTCGAGCTTCGGCACGCTGATGATCGGCGGCGTGTTCGGGATGTTCCCGTCCATCGCGCCCTGGGTCGTGTTGTTGAAGAACGCCGAGAGCGAGTAGAAGTCCTTCTGCGAGAACGGGTCGTACTTGTGGTCGTGGCACACCGCGCAGCCCGCGGTGAGGCCCATCCACACGGCCGCCGCCGTCTCGGTGCGGTCCCGGGCGTACAGCACGAGGTACTCCTCGCTGATCGCGCCGCCCTCGTTGGTCGTGATGTTGCACCGGTTGAATCCGGTCGCGACCTTCTGGTCGACCGTCGCGTCCGGGAGCAGGTCGCCGGCGAGTTGCTCGATCGTGAACTGGTCGAACGGCTGGTTCCGATTCAGCGCGTTGATGACCCACTCGCGGTACGACCACATCTCGCGGAAGTTGTCGAAGTGGATGCCGTGCGTGTCGCCGTACCGGGCGTAGTCGAGCCAGTACCGGCCGCGGTGCTCGCCCCAGTGCGGCGACGCCATGAGCTTGTCGACGTACTTCTCGTACCACATCTCGCTCTTGTCGGCGACGAGCGCCTCGGCGTCGGCCGGCTCGGGCGGCAACCCGGTGAGGTCGAACGCGAGCCGCCGGGCGAGGGTGCGGCGGTCGGCCTCGGGTGCCGGCTTCAGCCCGGCCGCTTCGAGCTTCGCCAGCACGAACGCGTCGATCGGGTTGCGGACCCACGCCTTGTCCTGTACCGCCGGCACCTTCGGGCGGGTCGGCGACAGGAACGACCAGTGCGGCTGGTACTCGGCCCCCTCCGCGATCCACCGCTTCAGCGTCTCCTTCTGGGCCGCCGTGAGCTTCTTGTGCGACTTGGGCGGCGGCATCAGTTCCTTCGGGTCCGCGGCGTAGACCCGCTCAACGAGCGAACTCTTCTCGGGCTTGCCCGGCTCGATGGCCTTGGCCTCGACGGCCGCCTCGCGCTGGTCGAGCCGCAACCCGGCCTTGCGGGCGGCGCTATCGGCCCCGTGGCACGAGAAGCAGTTCTCGGCGAGGATCGGCCGGATGTCGCGGTTGTACTCCAGCTTCCCCTGGGGCACCGGGTTCGGCGCGGCGGCCGCAGCGGGCGACGGGTTGGGTTCCGCCGCGACAGCGGCCCGGGGCGCGTGCGCCGACGACACGAGGACCGCGACGAGCGCCGCGGGCAGTATCAGCGAAAGCGTTCGGATCATCGGTGGGGTCCTCGGTGGTGGTTCGGCGGCCGCGGATCGTGCGGAAACGGGCGGGGCAGTTCACGGGGCGGCGGAGGGTCTCATTATCCGGCCGCGGCCGTTCAAGCGTCTTGTCCACCGGCCGCAGCAAATTGTACGTTCGCCGCACGTGCGGCGGGGCGGTTCGCACTCACACTTCCCTCGGCAACCGCGTCAGGTTCGCGGTCACCTGCGTCCAGTACATCACCCCGGACCGCATGTGGGCGGTCATCGCGGCGACGGCGGCCCGGGCATCGCGGGCCCGGAGCGCGTCGGTGATCGCCAGGTGCTCCGCGGCCTCGATGGCGATCCGGTGGAAGTCTCTGCGGGCCACTTCGAGGTCCCACGTCACGTCGCGGAACGTGCGGAACAGCGTGCGCAGCCGCTCGAGTTCGGCCGCGAGGAACCGGTTGCCGCATGCCTCGCGGATCAGGTCGTGGAGGTGGTTGTCCGCCTCGCGGGCGCGGGCCACGGTCTCCGGGCCGGCGGGCGAAGCGGCGACGGCCCGGACCTCGGCCGCAACGGCCGCGACGCGGTCCGGGTCGGCGCTCCGGGCCGCCCCGCGGACCGCCTCGCACTCCAGCACCTTGCGGACCTGGCACACTTCCTTAACGTTCTGCCGGGTGACCTCGCGCACCACCCCGCCGCGGTTCGGGAGCAGGTCCACGACGCCCAGCCCGCGGAGTTCGATCAGCGCCTCGCGGACGGGCGTGTGGCTGACCCCGAACCGGGTCGCGAGCGACTCCGTGACGAGCCGCTGCCCCGCCCGGAGGTGCCCGTGGAAGATGTCGGTCAGGACCGCACGGACGACCGACTGGCGGCGGAGCCCGTGATCGAACGCGGCTTCAACGGGGACGAGCTTCGGCATTGCGAGGTAACTACGAGCACTCTGGCGTGGGTGATGTGATTTTACTAACGGGCCAACGGGCCGAGCAACGAGATTCTGTAGAATTAGACCCGTTTTGCACTTCCACTCGGCGCGCTCCGCCGCTCGAAGACACGCGCCGCGGCTTCACCGGACCGCCGGGGTCCGTACACTGCCTCTCCCTCCCGTTACCCACAACTCACAGCGGAGGCGCCCAATGCTCGCCGTCTTCACCGCCCCTGCCCGGTACGTTCAGGGGGCGGACGCCACGGAATCGCTCGGCCGCGAGATGCGGACCGTCGGCCTGGGCGGCCCGGTCCTGATCGTCGCCGGTCCGTCCGCGGCCGCGGCCCTCGCGCCGGCCTGGGAGCGGACGTTCTGCGACGTTGGCATGGCCTACACCGTTCGGACCTTCGGCGGCGAGTCGTCACTCGCCGAGATCGACCGGATCGTCGCCGCGGCCCGCGCCGTCGGGGCGGCCACGGTCGTCGGGGCGGGCGGGGGGAAGGTGCTGGACGCGACCCGCGCGGCGGCCGACGCGCTCCACCTCCCCGTCGTGTGCTGCCCGACGGTCGTTTCCACCGACGCGCCGTGCAGCGCACTCTCGGTGATCTACACCGACGACGGGGTGTTCCAGGAGTACCGCTTCTACCGCCGCAACCCGGAACTGGTGCTGCTGGACACGCGGGTCGTCGCCAGCGGCCCGCCGCGGCTGTTCGTGGCCGGCATGGGCGACGCGCTCTCGACGTACTTCGAGGCGAAGACGTGCGCCGACGCCCGCCGTGCCAACATGCGGGGCGGGACCACCACGCTCGCGGCCCTGGCCCTGGCCGAGTTGTGCTACCGGACGGTGCTGGCCGACGGCGTCGCGGCCCTCCGGGCGGTCCGGGCGAAGGTCGTCACCCCGGCGCTGGAACGGGTGGCCGAGGCGAACACGCTGCTGTCGGGGCTGGGGTTCGAGTCGAGCGGGCTGGCCGCGGCGCACGCGGTCCACAACGGGTTGACGGCCGCCCCGGGGACGCACGACTACCTGCACGGCGAGAAGGTCGCGTTCGGGACGCTGGTGCAACTGGTGCTGGAGGGCCGGCCACAGGTGCTGATCGACGAAGTGCTGGGGTTCTGCAAGGCGGTCGGGCTGCCGACGACGCTCGCCGCAATCGGCGTCGCCGACGAGGGGAGCGTGGTGGCTAAGGTCGCCGCCCGCGCGTGCGCCCCGGGCGAGACGATCCACAACCTGCCGTTCGTCGTCACCCCGGCGGCCGTGGCCGACGCGATCCGCGCGGCCGACGCGCTGGGCCGCGCCGCGGGGTGACGCGCCGGGTCACCGCCGCAGTTTCTCTTCCTGCTTGCGGACGTCGTCGGTCCACGGGTAGACGAGCGGCTTGCCGACGCCGGACAGGTCGGTGCCCGGCGACCGCTGCTGGCCGACGATCAGCCAACTGCTGTGCCGCCGCTCCAGGTAAAGCAGGTACTTCCCCGGGCCGGCGTACCCACGGGCGTCGGCGAGGTTCACGACCTCCACCTTGCCCCCGGGGCCGTCGCCCCAGAGCTTGCCCTGCTCCTTGACCTCGACCGGCTCGTCCGGGCCGGCCACGTCGGCCACGACCGCGGCCTGGGCCGCGCTCGCCTGGACGAGGGACACGATCGGGTCGCGACTCTTGACCGCCGCGGCGTACCCGAGGTACGAGATCCACCCCGCGAACGCGAGCGTCGCGAGGACCAGGCGCCACCGGGGACTCATCGCTCACCCCGCTTCGCCGGCGCGCGGTCATCGAGGGTCAGCTCGAACCCGTCGGCGAGCGCCTGCGGCAGGTCGAACAAGTCGTGGAAGTCCTCGGGCGCGTCGCGGTCCGACTTGCTCAGCCGGCCGACGCGGATCAGGTCGAACACCATGCGGCCGACGTCGTCGGTGGTGCGGACGTTCCACAGGCGGAACACGACCGGGGCCATCATGCCGAAGGTCGTGACGGCCAGGTCGCACACGCCCTGGAGGAGCTCGCCCCCGGTGACGTGGCGGTCGTCGGCCCCGTCGCGGTCCTCGACCGCGGCCCGGCCGAGCCGCTCCTGGGTGAACGTGACCGCGTCGCACACGAAGTCGTAGGCCTCGTACGCGAAGTGCGGGGCCTGGCGGCACAGTTCCAACAGCCTGGGGTCCACGGGTCCACCTTTCGGTTCGGCCGGCGGGGCATCGACGGTTCGCGGCCTTCGAAGGGACAAGTTACAGCCGCGTCAGCACTTCATCAACCGCGACCGGGAGCCGGCGGCCGTCCTCGAACTCGACCAGGAGCCGGCGGGCGAGGATCTCGTGGTGCAGCACCCGGCCCTGCCCCTTGTTCGTGAGCACCCGCGACCCGATCGGCGGCAGCTCCTTCTGGAACTCCTCGTACACGTCCTGCTCGAACCGCAGGCAGCACTTGAGCCGCCCGCACCGGCCCGAGATCTTCGTCGGGTCGAGGGTGGACTTCTGGAGCTTGGCCATCCGCATGCTCACCGGGGGCATCACCGCCATGTGCGTGTTGCAGCACACGGGCTTGCCGCAGTCGCCGTAGTCGGCTAGGAGCTTGGCCTCGTCGCGGACCCCGATCTGCCGCAGCTCGATGCGGGTGTGGAACTCGCGGGCCATGCTCTTGACCAACTCGCGGAAGTCCACGCGGGTTTCGGACAGGAAGTAGAACACGACCCGCTCGTTGCCGAACAGCCGCTCGACGTCCACGAGCTGCATCGGGAGCTTGTGGTGCGCGATGAGGCGGACGCCCGCGGCGTAGTCGAGGTCGCGCGTGTCGCGGAACTGGCGGAGCTTGTCGCGGTCGGCCGGGGTGGCGACGCGGAGGATCTCGCCGCGGGTCGGGTCCGGGACGGACGCGAGCGCCTGGGGCGTGGCCGGGCACAGCACCTCGCCGAACTCCATGCCCCGGTCGGTGCGGAGGATCACGAGGTCGCCGCGGCGGGTGGCGACGACCGGCCCGGGCTTGAACTCGCCGAGGAACCGCATCACCCCGTGGCGGACGAGGAACGACTTCGGCGGCTGGGGGTCGGCGGGGGTCATAGCTCACATCATGGCGGGTTCGCGGCGCGGCCGCAACGCGATCATTGCTGCGTCGCGAGTAATTCCACGGCCCAGCTGCGCGTGCCGGGCGGGTGCTGCCCGCGGCAGTGCTCCAGCAGCGCGGCGTCGGCGCAGCCCGCGTCCTCGAGTGCGTCGGCCAGCACCGGGAGCAGGTCGGTCTCGCCGGTGGCCCGGACGTGCCTCGCGAGCCGCCGCACGGTGTGGTCGTTCCACGCCAGCCACTCCGGGTCCGCCGGCAGCGACGCGACGACCCGCTCGATCCCCGGGTGCCGCTCCACCTCGATCAGGGTGACCTCGACCGCGTCGCGGAGCGCGAGGCGGCCGGCCCGTTCCGGGGCGACGGTGCGGTCGAAGTGGAGTTCGGCGCGGAGCGTCGGCGACCGCCCCGGCGCGAGGCGGGTCAGGTCGAGGTCGAGCAGCAGCACGGGCAGCGAGACGGCGATCACCCGCCCCGGGCACCGCAGCCCGACGACCGCCGCGTGCCACACCGGAATGTGCTCCATCGGCCCGCGTCCTCAGGTGTGCAGTTCGACCACGTCCCTGTCGTGCAGCACGTGGTCGCGGCCGACCGTCTGCCCGTCGTGGACGGCGGTGCCCCACACCCGGGCGGACTTCACCGCGTCCTCCAGGTCGCGGTGGACGCGGCCCGCGACGTCCGCCACCGTGCTGCCGATCGGCGGCGTGAACGGGTTCGTCATGTCGGCCGGCTTGCCGGGCTGCTTCGTGTACACCCGCATCACGCCGAGCACCGCGTACAGCGCGGCCCGCAGTTCCCCGAGCCCGTCGCCGCGTTCGGCAGAAACGACGTGGAGCGGGTACGTGGTGCCGAGCGCCTCGCGGGCGATCTCCAGGCGGACGTCGGCGGCCTCGTCGTCGCACTTGTTGGCCACCAGCAGCGTCGGCAGCCTGTACGTCGTGGGGTCATCCGTCGGCGCGCTGCCGGGCGGCGCCAGCTCGCGGCGGGCGACCTTCAGGCGCTCGACGACCGCCTGCGTCGCGGACGGGCCGTCGTCGTCGGACAGGTCGAGGAACAGCACCGCGGCGTCGGCGGCCCGCGTAACGTCGGTGGTGAAGCTCTCGTAGTGGTCGGCGGTGACCGGCGGCATGTCGATGAGTTGGACGCGAACGTCCTCGTGATCCATCATCCCGGGCACCGGTTCCCGCGTCGTGAACGGGTACGGCGCGACGGCGGGTGCCGCCTTTGTCAACTTCGTCAGGAGCAGCGACTTCCCGGCGTTCGGCGGCCCGAGGAACACCACCTGCCCGGCCCCCTGCCGCGGGAACTTGAACGTCCCCGGCGCGGCCTTCTTCGGCCCGGACTTCGCCTGCTCGATCTGGTCCGTCAGCTCCGAGATCTTCGTCTTGAGCTCGGCCTGGACCTTCTCGCTCGCCTTGTGCTTGGGCAGCAGCACCCACATTTCCTTGAGCGCGACGAGCTTGTCCTCGGGCGTCTGCGCCTTCTTGTACCGGGCGTCGGCGTCGTGGTAGTGCGGGGGGAGGTTGACGGCCATCGGTCACGGGGGTCAGGAGTCGGGAGTCCGGGGTCGGAACCACGGCCCGCGGGTTCCTTCTGTTGTACAATCACAACGGCCCGATTGAACCGAGAGCGCAGCGGGTACCGATCGGCCGCCCGACTCCCGACCCCGGACGCCCCGACGCCTATGGCCACCCCCGCCCTGTTCGACCAGATCCAGGAAGCCGCGGCCGCGATCCGCGCGAAGTGGGCCGGGACGCCCGCCGCGGGCATCGTCCTCGGCACCGGGCTCGGCAAGCTCACCGAGGACATCGCGGCCGAGGCCGTCATCCCCTACGAGCAGATCCCGCACTTCCCCCGCAGCACCGCCCCGAGCCACAAGGGGCAGCTCGTGTGCGGCGCGCTCGGCGGCAGGCCGGTGATCGCGATGGAGGGCCGGTTCCACTTCTACGAGGGGTGGACGCTCCAGCAGGTGACGTTCCCGGTGCGGGTGATGAAGGCGCTCGGCGCGACGACGCTGATCGTCTCCAACGCCTGCGGGGGCATGAACCCGCAGTGGGCCAAGGGCGACCTCATGCTCATCGAGGACCACATCAACCTGCTCGGCGACAACCCGCTCATCGGGCCGAACGACGACCGCCTCGGCGACCGGTTCCCGGACATGTGCAACTGCTACGACCGCGAGCTGCTCGCGCTCGGCCGGCGGGTCGCGATGGAGGAGAAGATCGTCTGCCACCAGGGGGTGTTCGTGGCGGTGTCCGGGCCGAACCTGGAGACCCGGGCCGAGTACCGGTTCCTGCGGCAGATCGGGGCCGACGTGGTCGGCATGTCCACGGTGCCCGAGGTGATTGTCGCGGTCCACGCGAAGATGCGGGTCTTGGGCGTGTCGGTCATCACCGACCAGTGCCTGCCCGACGCGCTCGAACCCGTCAGCATCCCCGAGATCATCAAGACCGCCAACGAGGCCGAGAAGAAGCTCCGCGTGCTCGTCCGCCGCGTCGTCGCCGAGCTGTGACGCGGGTTCTCATTGATTTGACGCGCCCGCGCCACCCGTCCGCGATGAACTCCGATTTCGCCAAATCATCATAATTCTTGCGGACAAATTTGTATCATAACGACGCAAGATGTTACCTGCCGGGGGATTAAGCGAAATATCGCCTGCGGCGGCGGCGGCGACAAACCCCGGACTCACTTGCGGAGAAACCGCGTCACGAACCCGGTTGAACGTACCCCGCCGGGGCGGCGTGCGGCGCCACCTGCGGTTGCGGAACCGGCCCCGGCGCGGCCGGCAGCGGCCTGAGGGTCACCTTCACGTCGTCGGGCGTGAGCGTGTGCGTCGAGTCGGAGATCACGTCGATCACGAGTCCGATCGGGCCGCCGAGGATCAGGTTGCCGAACAGCCACGGGTTGAGCCGCCGGCGGAGCGTGACCTGCGCCGGCTCGTACCCCGGGGCGACGACCTGCACCGTGTGCTCCGTCTTGCGGGCGAGCGACACGGTCGCCGGCGAGGTGCCGCTCGGCTGGCCGTCCACGAAGACCGTCGCCCCGGGTTGGTCGGCGACGATGGTGACCTTCTTGTCCTGGCCCCCGCCGGTCGCCACGGTGGCGCACCCGGTGCCGACCGCCCCGAGCCCCAGCGCCGCCACGACCGGCCCGAACGCGCGGATTCGCGTCATGTGATCGCCCCCAGTGAGTTCCCCGAGGGGGCGGGCAATAGCGACGGGCGTCAGAGCGTGCAACGGGAACCCGCCGGCCAGTCAGGGCCGCGAAGGGATTGAGGTTGGGTAATTCGGGTTGCGGACGCACCCCCTCGCTGGCGCTCAGGGTTCGCCCAAATCCGCGCGCCGGCCTGGCGGACCCAGGGCGCCCGCGAGGGGGGGCGCCCCACTACCCCCCACGCCGGGGGGGCGGCCCCCCCCCGCGGGGGGGGGCGTGGGGGCCCCCCCCGGGGGGGGGGCGCGGGCCCCCCCGGGCCCCCCCCGGGGGGGGGTGCGCCGCTCTACCCCGCTCGCGGGTCGGGGTTCTCCAGCACCGTCTGCGTCTGCTTCGTGCGGAACGCGCGGAGCCGCTCGCGGAGTTCGGGGTACTTCGCCCCCAGAACGGCGGCGGCGAGCAGGCCGGCGTTCGCGGCCCCGGCCTTGCCGATCGCCAGCGTGCCGACCGGAATCCCCGTCGGCATCTGTAAGATCGAGAGGAGCGAATCGACGCCCCGCAACACGGCCGACTCGACCGGCACGCCGAGCACCGGCAGGCACGTCTTGGCGGCGCACATTCCGGGGAGGTGCGCCGCACCGCCGGCCCCCGCGATGATGACCTCGATCCCGCGGCCCTCGGCCTCCTCGGCGTACCGGAACAGCAGGTCCGGGGTGCGGTGCGCCGACACCACGCGGACCTCGTGCGGCACCCCCAACTGCGTCAACACGTCGGCGGCGTGCTGCATCGTGGCCCAGTCGCTCTTCGACCCCATGATGATCCCGACGAGCGGTCGCTCGGCGGCGGGGTTCTGCGCGGTGGCGTCGTCTGTTGGCATGAGGTAGAGTTCCGTGCGGGTGCGGGAATTCTACCGCCGCGTCGCCCGGATGCGAGGAGCCATGCCGAAACCGACCGGCGACGGGGCCGCGCTGCTGCGGGCCATCTGCGACGCCCCCGAGGAAGACACCCCGCGGCTCGCCTACGCCGACTGGCTCGACGAGCAGGGCGGCGAATCAAACGTCGCGCGTGCCGAGTTCATCCGCACCCAGATCGCGGAAGAGGCGAAGGGCGTCGAGCACCTGAACCGCCGGCCGCTGACGCCGCGCGAAATCGCGCTGTACCGCACGCACTACCTCGACTGGAAGGCGGAACTGCCCGAGTACCCCGGGCTCTCGCTGAGCGGCGAGAGCCCCTACGGGTTCGGCTACGACCGCGGGTTCGTGTACCAACTGTACGCGAAGTCGGTGCGGTCGTACCTGAAGGCGGCCCCGGACCTGTTCGCCCGCGTGCCGGTCACCGAGGTGCGGTTCCAGACGATCACCCCGCAGACCGGGGCCGAACTCGCGAAGTCGCCGGCGCTGGCGCGCGTCCGCACCCTCGACCAGCTCGTCGGCCTCCCCGACGAGGCGCTGCGCGAGATCGGCGGCAGCCCGCACCTGCGGAACCTGAACAGACTGATCGTGAGCGGCCGCGAAATCACAATGGCGGGCGTGGGGCCGCTGCTCGCGAACCCGGCGGTCACGCGACTCAAGGAGTTCCGGTCGTCGGACTGCCGGACGGTCGGGCCGGGCGTGGCCGCGGCGCTCCTGGCGAGCGCATCGGCCGCCGTGCTGGAGGTGCTGGGACTGGACAACAACCGGGTGACGGCGGCCCCGGGGCCACGGCTCGCGGAACTGCTGCGGCTCCCGAAACTGCGCCGCCTCTACCTGGGCAGCAACGGCCTCGGCGACGAGGGGGTCGCGTGGCTCGCGGGGGTCGCCCCGGCGAACGCATTGAGCATGAACCTGGGGTTCAACGGGGTCACCGACCGCGGCGGCGCGGCGCTCCTGGCCGGCCCGCTGCTCCGCTCGCCGGGCGTCCGCGCCGGGCTACACGGCAACCAGTTCTCCGACGCGGTGAAGGCGCAGCTCAAGGCCGCCTTCGGCGACCGCGTCGGGGTGTGATGGGGCACACCAGTCAGGGCGCGGAATCGGGGACCAGATGTTCGACGTGTACGGTCCCGACCGCGGGAAGAACGACCGGTTTCACCGGCTTCTTCAGCTTTCCCGCCTCAATGAGCTGAAGTTCGGACAGCCGCCGGTTGGCCTCGTCGAACAGGGGGGTGTCCACGACGGCCAACCGCTCGGCCGTCGTGGGTGCGAGTTCGCTGAAGAGTCCGCCCGGGGTAAACAGGGCGTTGCTGAGCCGGACGGCACTCGTCTCCGTCGCCAGAACGCGACGGATTTCCAACTCGACTTCGTCGCGGGTCATGGCAGTGCCTCAGCGTTTTGACTTGTAGCCCCGGAGGGGCGGAGGATGGTAGCCAGGGGTGCGGCTCGCTGTGCGAGCAAACCCCTGGTCCCCGGCGCGACGCGGATCTCCCCGGACCAGGGTTGCGCTCGAAGACTCGCTCCACCCCTGGCTACCATCCGCCGCCCCTCCGGGGCT
>NZ_JBHYGG010000029.1:0-22371 GCF_051859125.1 Gemmata sp. | reverse complement strand
GCCCTCCGTGGCGGCCCGCCAACCACGCGAGACTTCAACCGAGCAACCACACGGTTGAACTCCCCGACTGGGAAAGGTACGGCGATGAGTCAGAAGACGTGGGGCGGGCGGTTCGAGGGCGGGACCGACGCGCAGGTCGAGAAGTTCACCGAGTCCATCACGTTCGACCGCCGGCTGTTCCGGCACGACATCCGGGCCAGCCGCGCCCACGCCGCGATGCTCGCCGAGGTCGGCCTCATTAGCGCAGCCGAGGCCGAGGCGATCCGGGCCGCGCTCGACGAGATCGGCACCGAGATCGAGGCCGGGAAGATGGAGTTCTCCATCTCGCTCGAAGACATCCACACCCACATCGAGCGCGCCCTGATCGCGCGGCTCGGCGACGTCGGCCGCAAGCTCCACACGGGCCGGAGCCGCAACGACCAGATCGTTACCGACGTGAAGTTGTGGGTCCGCGACGCGATCGACGACCTCGACGGCTTGCTCGTCGAGTTGCAGCGAGCGTTCGTCGGGTCGGCCGAGCGGGAATCCGGTGTCGTGCTGCCCGGGTACACGCACCTCCAGCGCGCGCAGCCGGTGCTGGCGGCGCACTACTTCCTCGCGTACGTCGAGAAGTTCCAGCGGGACCGCGAGCGGCTCGCCGACTGCCGCAAGCGGGTCAACGTGCTGCCGCTCGGGGCCGCGGCGCTGGCGGGGAGTTCGCTGCCGATCGACCGCGAGTCGGTCCGCCAGGCGCTCGGGTTCGACTCCGTCGCCCGCAACAGCCTCGACGTGTCGAGCGACCGCGACTTCCTGCTCGAGTTCGTCTTCGCGCTGTCGCTCATCGCCACGCACCTGAGCGGTTGGGCCGAGGAGTGGGTGATCTGGAGCACGACCGAGTTCAACTTCCTCGACCTGCCGGACGCGTTCTGCACCGGGTCGAGCATCATGCCGCACAAGAAGAACCCGGACGTGTTGGAGTTGACCCGCGGCAAGACCGGCCGCGTGATCGGCGCGCTGCAGGGGCTGTTCGTGCTCGTGAAGGGGCTGCCGCTCGCGTACAACCGCGACCTGCAAGAGGACAAGCAGGCGGTGTTCGACGCCTACGACACGGTGTGCGGGTGCCTCGCGGTCGCGGCCCCGCTCGTGGCGCAGACCAAGTTGCGCCGCGACGTGATCGCGTCGCGGATCGAGGACGGGTTCCTCGACGCGACGACGCTGATGGAGGGGCTGATCGCCCGCGGGGTGCCGATGCGGTCGGCGCACGAGGCGGTCGGGAAGCTGGTGCGGCTGTGCGAGCAGCGGCGGTGCCGCCTCGCGGACCTGCCGGACGCGGAGTTCGCCACGGCGGTCGGCGAGCCGGGCACCTCAGCGACCGGGGCCGCGATCAAGCAGTCGCTCGGCGTGGCGAACGCGCTGGCGGCGTTCAAGAGCTACGGCTCGACCGCCCCGGCCGAAGTGGCGAGGCAACTGGCGGACTGGAAAACGAAACTGGGCGTGTGAGGTACCCGTTGATGTGGAGCGATCCGGTGGGGCGCGTGCGCGCCGTGGGCACGGTCGAGGGCGTCTCGGCGCTGCTGCTGTTCTTCGTCGCGATGCCGCTCAAGTACGCCGGCGCGCTGCAAGACCTGTCCGGTCAGCCGGAGTTGGGCGTCGCCGCCGTGCGGTGGGTCGGGTCGATCCACGGCGGGCTGTTCGTCCTGTACGCGGCCGTCACCTTCCTCGCGTGGGGCCAGGGGAAGCTCACCGCGAAGCTCGTCGGCCTCGCGGCGGTCGCGTCGATCGTACCATTCGGGCCGTTCGTGATTGACCGGAAGCTCAAGGCCTACGAAGGCGTGCCGGACACCGCGACCGGGGCCGGGTAGAATCAGGGGATACCGTTTCTCCCCCCTGAGTTCCGCAATGGACCACTTCGAGTACCGCGACCGCGAGCTGTTCTGCGACGACGTTCCCGTGAGCGAGCTGGCCGAGAGGTACGGCACCCCGCTGTTCGTCTACTCCGAGAAGACGCTCGTCAGCAACCTGAGCCAGATCCTCACCGCGTTCGCGCCCGCGGACCCGATCGTCTGCTACTCGGTGAAGGCCAACGGGAACCTCTCGATCTGCCGGCTCATGGGCCGACACGGGGCCGGGTTCGACGTCACCAGCGGGGGCGAGTTCTACCGCGCCCAGCAGGCCGGGCCGGCGACGGCCAAGATCGCGTTCGCGGGGGTCGGCAAGACCGACGCCGAGATCAGGCACGCGCTCGAGAACAACGTGTTCATGTTCGACGTCGAGAGCGAGCAGGAGCTGCTCACCATCGGCGCGATCGCGCAGGGCATGGGCCGCAGGGCCCCCGTCGCGCTGCGGGTGAACCCGGACCTGCCGCCGAAGACGCACGTCAAAACCGACACCAGCGTCAAGGGCGTCAAGTTCGGCCTCGACATCGAGACGGTGGTGGACGTGGCGAAGGGGGTCGTGAACCACCCCGGCCTCGACGTGGTCGGGCTGCACATGCACCTCGGCTCGCCGATCCTGAAGGTCGAGCCGTACAAGCAGGGGTGCGCCAAGGCGCTCGCACTCATCAAGGCGTTCCGCGACCTCGGCCACAACATCCGCTACCTGAACATGGGCGGCGGGTTCGGGATCAACTACCGCAAGGACGAGGCGAAGCCGGCGGCCGCGTTCGCCGAGGTGATCCTCCCCGCGGTGAAGGAAGCGGGCTGCCAGCTCGTGCTCGAACCGGGCCGGTTCATCGTCGGCAACGCCGCGGTGCTCGTGAGCCGCGTCCTCTACACCAAGGCGACCGGCGGCAAGCACTACGTCATTCAGGACGCCGCGATGAACGACCTGATCCGGCCGACGCTGTACGGCTCGTTCCACCGCGTGTGGCCGGTCCACCCGGCGGCCGACGTGCCGCTGACCCCGGACGTCAACGGCGACCCGGACGACCCGAGCCCGTTCCGGGCGATGCCGAACTGCTTCACCCAGGACGTGGTCGGCCCGGTGTGCGAGTCGGGCGACTTCCTCGCCAAGGACCGCCCGCTCCCGGCCCTGACGCGGGGCGACCTGGTCGCGACGTTCTCGGCCGGCGCGTACGGCATGTCGATGGCCTCGAACTACAACGCCCGGCTCCGGGCCGCCGAGGTGCTCGTTACAGGCGGCACACACCGCCTGATCCGCCGCCGGGAGACGTTCAAAGACCTCGTCGCGTGCGAGGAGGATTGCTTAACGTGAGCCGCGGCGTCATGATTGAAGGTGGCGTGTTCTGAGCGTGGGCGGGCGGCGGCCGATTGCGGCCGCCGGCACTTCCATTTGGCCCGGCGACCGAACGGCCGCCGCCCGCCGACCCGAACGCTTGGAGGAGTTCACCGTGAGAATCGCTCCGTCGCTCGCCCTCGCGCTCGCACTGCTCGGGGCCGCGGCCGCGCCCGTCGCGGTCGCCCAGGAGCAGAAGAACGTCCCCAAGCCGCAGGCGATCTACGCCCAGTTCCGCGAGCTGGTGACGGAGGGGCGGTACGACATCGCCGCGAACTTCCTCCAGGCGTTCCTCGACTCCAACCCGACCGACGCCGACCTGCTCGAGATCGAGCGGAAGCACGGCACCACCGCGTTCACCGGGCTCCGCACCGTGCCCCGGTGGTCCGACGACGTCGCCACCGAGAAGAAGACCCGCGGGAACGTCGAGGAGGCCATCAAGCGGGCCCGCGTTGCCGGCGAGAAGCTGCTCCGCGACCCGGCCCGCGTGCAGAAGTACATCCGCAACCTCGGCGCGAGTTACGAGGAGCGGGTGTTCGCCGAGCAGGAGCTGAAGCGGACCGGCGACTACGCGGTCCCGTTCCTGGTCGACGAACTCCGGAACACCCGCGACCGGGACGTCCGCGACGGCATCCTCGGGACCATCCCCAAGCTCGAAGCGCAGACGATGGCCGGGTGGGTCGCGGCCCTCGACGGCATGACCCCCGACCTCCAGTACGGCACCCTCCGGGCGATCGCCAACCGCGAGGACGCCCTCGCCCTCCAGTCGAACGCGCAGACCGACATCATCCCGGTCCTGTGGCGGGTGCTCGCGCAGCCGGTGGAGCAGGCCCCGACGCTGCGGGCGTACGCGGAGCAGTTGCTCAACGTCCTCCGGCCCGGCACCAAGGCCGCGAGCCGTCTCCCCGAAGCCGAACTCGTCGCGATCGCCCGCACGTTCTACGACCACACCGCCCGGTTCATGGGCGCGAAGGTGAACCCGGACGGCACCCCGACCACCCTGCCCCTGTGGGTGTGGGTCACCACCGACCCGCAGAACCCGCGGCTCACCAAGGTCGAGGACGTGCCGATCGGACAGGCGGAAGAGTACTACGGCCTCCGCTACGCCCGGTGGGCGCTCGACCGCAAGCCGGAGTACGAGGCGGCCCAGGGGCTGATCCTGTCGCTCGCGGCCGAGCGCGCCGTTGAGCGGGCCAAGCTCGGGTCGCTGGCGAAGCTCCAACCGGCCGCCTTCCGGCTCCTCTCGGACGCGCCGACGCCGGTGCTGGCCGACCTCCTGAGCCGCGGGCTGACCCAGAAGAAGACCGCGCTCGCCGTCGCCATGCTCCAGGTGCTCGGCGACCGCGCCGACAAGACGGTCTCCCCGCTGCTCATCAAGGGGCTGAGCTACCCCGACCCCACCGTGCAGATCACCGCGGCCGACGCCCTGCTGCGGTCGCCGAACCCGGTCCCGCCCGAGGTCCGCGCGAAGGTCGTGGACATCCTGAAGCGCTCGCTCGGCACCGCGGAGCCGGCGTCCGGTCCCGAGTCGAAGGGGAAGGCGCTGATCGCCGACCCGAGCAAGTTCCGGGCGGACAACACCGGCCTGCTGTTCCGCGGCCTGGGGTACGACGTCGAGGTGTTCACGAACGGCCGCGACCTGCTCCGCCGCGTCGCCCGGGCGTCCGACTTCGACGTGCTCTTCATCGACTACCACACGCCGAACCCCGAGCTGATCGACCTGATCGGCCAGCTCCAGGCGCACCCCTCGACCGGCAACCGGCCGACGTTCGTGGTCGCCTCGCCCGACAAGCCCCGGGTGCCGACCTACGACCAGATCCTCCTGCGGTTCGCGGCGCTGATCGCGGCGACCGAGAACCAGCCGGTGCCGATGCCGCCGCCGTTCGTGGCCGACCCGCGGTTCACCCCCGAGGAGAACGCAGCGGCCAAGAAGAGCAACCAGACCAACCGCGACAACCAGTACCGCAACACGGTCGCCTCGCGGATCGAGCGCCTCAACCGGGTCATTACCAGCACTGGGCTCCAGGCGACCGACACCCAGCGGGTGCTCATGAACCTGCGGATCGAACTCGTCGCGTACGCCCTGCTCGGGGCCGAGTTCCCGTTCTCCGCCGACTCGGCCCCGGGGACGGTCGCCCACCTGACCCGGCTCCGCCGGCAACTCGCCGAGCAGCCGCTCAGCCCGGCCTACGGTGAAGGCACGTCGTCGACCGAGCTGCTGAAGCTCATGGAGCGGTTCGAGATCGACCTGGCGAAGGTGCCGGCGGCGAGGAGGAAGTTCGACGACCTCTACAGCCGGGCCGACACCTCCGACCTCGGCCTGCTTATCGAGACGTTCCGCGACGCCGCTCTCGAGGCCCGGCTCGCCCGCACGCTCAAGAACTACCCCGCGGTGCGGATCGTCCCCGAGCCGTTCGGACGGGCGTCGCTGGTCGCCGACCTCGAAGCGGCCCAGGCCGACGCCGGTCAGGCCCCCCGCGAGCCGGCCGACAAGAGGGCCGCTCAGCGGACCGCGCTGGAGTGGATCCGGAAGATGGCGACCGGCGACCTGACCGGGTACGACCTCAAGTCGCTGGAGCCGGAACTCCGCGAGGCGACCCGCAACGACGACCTCGCGTCCGACGCGATCGACGCGATCGCGCGGTTCGGCTCGGCCGACGCGCAGTCGGCCCTGCTGACGCTCGCCCTCAACACCGGCAAGCCGCTGCCGCTGCGGATCAAGGCCGCCGACGCCGCTATCCGACACGTCCAGACGAACGGCAAGGCGACCCCGAAGACGCTGACCGACCCCCTCGTCGAACTGAGCGAGAAGGAGGCCGACCCCCTGCTCCGCTCGAAGCTCCTGACCCTCCGCGGCCTGCTCGCGTTCAACCCGGCCGAGTTCGTCGGCAAGGTGAAGGGCTACACCCCGCCGCTCCTCCCGCCCCCGCCGATGCCCAAGGACGCCGAACCGAAGAAGGAAGCGGACCCGAAGGAGCCCGAACCGAAGAAGGAGTGATTCGCGACTGCTTCAGAAGCGATGGCGGAACGGCTCCGCGTGGTGGGGAAACGCTTCACGCGCTCACCCCTCACCCGCGACTCGCAGAGCCTCGTCGCGACCTCTCCCCGTAGGAACGGGGCGAGGTGGGGCGTTGGGACTTCTCTTTAGCAACGTGGTTGGGTGAGCGCGGCGTGGGACCAACCGCCCCACCTCGCCCCGTTCCTACGGGGAGAGGTCGCCGCGGGGCTTTGGCCGCGGCGGGTGAGGGGCGGCCACGTAAAGATGTCACCCGACACGTCAACTCCGGCCCCGACCCCGCTTTGATAAGTATCTGCCATGAAGGAGTCGATTTGTGGCTCAGAAGGCGAGTCTACAGAAGGCGCAAGCGGCGTGGGACCGACTCATGGCCCTCGGCGGCACCGGCGTCTGGGACGGGGAAATCGTAACTGTCTCGCTTGCAGACACCGGCGTGACGGATGACGACTTGGCCGTGTTCCGCGACTTCCCGCACGTTCAGGTGCTCGACCTGAGCAGGACCGCGGTTACCGGCGCCGGGTTGGCACACCTCGACGGGGCCACGGCGCTGGAAGAGGTGATCGTCGTTGGCACCAAACTCGAGCGCACCGCCCTTGCTGAGTTCCGGGCCGCACATCCGGCGGTGAAGGTCGTTACCAAGCCACCGAAAGCCAGCAAGAACCCCTTCAACGTGTAATCACGCAGCGAACCGTAGCACAGTGGCATAAGCCGTCAGGCTTCCCGGGTCGACTTGAGGCACGTTGCCGGGTAGCCGCTTGAATCGTTCGCTCGGCAGCGGAGGTCATTGGGATGTCGCAGCCGCTGGACAAGTTCGGCGAGTTCGTTGTCACCAAGCTCCGCGACGCGGTGATTGACCACGCCGACGGGCTGCTCGTTGCCCATTGGAAAGCCCCGGGACTGCAAGCACTCCAAGCCGACCTGCGACGGTTGACCGCGGAGCAGCGGGCCATCGTCCGACGGTGTGTGATCGAAGCGGTGGATAGAGGATTGCACGACTTCCTGTTCGCCCTTCAAGAAGAGCACGACGCAGGCAGTGCGGTGTCGGTGGTCGTAGACGGTCAACCGGTCGCCGCCGAGAGCGACGGGTTGCACGGTGAGCCGTACACCATCGACGGCTGGTACGCCCGGTTCAGCAAGCACGGCACCCATCCAGACCCGGCGTAAGACGGCGGATCGCGCCCGGTCCGACCATTGTCGTTCACTCGCCACGAAAGCGCGGACCGTTCGTCGTACCGAAAAACCCGCCCCGGGACTTCAAGCGACCAGGAACAACTCGGCTGCGCGGGGAGGACCAGACGAGGCTCGAGGAAGGAGTTATCGCCTCACATGAATTATTCCTGAGGTCATTCCCGCGAGTTCGGCGATCATTGCGAGGCTCTCGGCCACGTTTGCGAGGAGTTGACCCCTTTTGCGAGGAGTTGACCCCTTTTGCGAGGAGTTGACATCGTTTGCGGAGACCCCTCCCCGATTGATCCGCAACCGATTATCGCCACACATGAACTCTCGTTACCCTCTCCCCAGGCAGAAAGCGACGCTTCTTTCACTCGCGATTCCCACCCGGTTCGGGGCGGTAGAATGGAATCCGTTTAACGCACATTTCTCGCGCAAGTGTCCGGGCGGCGGCCGTTCCAGAGGCGAACCCGGCGGACAGGGTGACCGGAACACGAGGACCAAGCCATGATCAACCCGATCACCACGCCGACCACGCAGCCCAGCCTTCAGGACCTCATGGTCCGTTTCCTCGCGAACCGCTCAGACGCCGCTCTCGCGGCAGTCGAGTCCGGCGAGGGAGAGGTCGAGCCGCACGAGGTCGCCGCCGGGTTCCGGGTGGACCCGCGGGCGGCCTGGACCGACGCCACGAACACTCTCACCGCCGCAGCGGGTTCACTCCCCCCGGACTGGGCGACGCTGGTGAACCAGCCGGCCGCCGCCTTCGCGGTGCCGATGGCCGCCGGGAACTTCCCGCAGCGGGTCCGCGACCTGCACCCGCTGCTCACGAAGTTCGAGCCGGCCGAACTGCGGCCGAGCGGCACCCAGCACCCGACCCCCGGCCTCACCGGGCTGCGGAGCTGGATCGCCAAGAACACCACCCAGCCGGTGCTCGCGGCCGGTCTGGCGCGCCTGATCGGCGACTTCGACGCGGCCGAGAAGCTCCTCCCCGCCGACGCCGCGAACGAGCGGGCCGCCCTGCTCTGGCACCGCGGCCGGTGCGACGAGGCGCTCGCGGCCTGGTCTCAGATGCCGGACTCGCCGGCGGCCACGTTCAACCGCGGCATGGCCCTCCTGTTCCTGGGCCGCGTCGCCGAGGCGAAGCCCGCCCTGAACGCCGCCGTCGCCGCGGTCCCCGAGACGAGCGGCTGGAACGCCCTCGCCCGGTTGTACCTGTCGGTCGCCGAGATCCACGGCTGAATTGAGTCGTCAGGTCATCAAGTTGTCAAGCCGTCAGGTCTTCAGGTCCGGGGCATTCGCCTCTCAACCTGAAGACCTGACGACTTGACAACTTGATGACTCTACGGCTTGCGACTGATTGCGACTCCGGTAAGCTTGACGCGGTCCCGCACTGCGGGCTCCCGCCTCAAGGCCCTTCTTCCCCCGGAGTCACCACAAATGCGAATCTCTGTTCGCGTCGCTGCCGCGCTGCTCCTCGGCGTCGCCGCACTTGCCGCCCGCCCCGCCCTCCGAGCCGCCGACGAGCCGGCCCCGGCCCCGCCCAAGGGGTTCGTCGCGCTCTTCAACGGCAAAGATCTCGACGGCTGGCAGGGCAACATCGACATGAAGCAGCGGGCCACGCTCGCCAAGGAGCGACAGGACGAGTTGCTCAAGCTGCGGACCAAGTACGCCCTGGAGCACTGGACGGTGAAGGACGGGGTGATCCACTGCGACGGCAAGGGCGGGATCAGCCTCCAGACGGTCAAGGACTACGGCAACTTCGAGCTGATGCTCGACTGGAAGATCGAGAAGAACGGCGACAGCGGGTTGTACCTCCGCGGGCAGCCGCAGGTGCAGATCTGGGACTCGGAGAACACCCCCGGCGCGAAGGGGGCCGACAAGAACTCCGGCTCCGGTGGGCTGTGGAACAACCCGGGCGGCGACAAGGCGAAGGTTCCCCTCAAGAAGGCCGACAAGCCCGTCGGCGAGTGGAACTCGTTCCACATCACGATGGTCGGCGACGAGGTCACCGTGAAGCTCAACGGCGAACTGGTCGTGGACAAGGGCAAGCTGCCGAACTACTGGGACAAGGGCAAGCCGCTCCCCGAGAAGGGGCCGATCGAGTTGCAGTTCCACGGCGACCCGCTGTGGTTCAAGAACATCTACATCAAGGAACTGCCCTGAGTCACCAAGGCCCGCCCGGCAAACCGGGTGGGCCGTTTGCGTCTCATCCCGCCAGCGAACGCGAGAACAGGTCGGCCACCAGCCCCATTCCGAGCCGGGCAACGGCCGGGTCGTACCGCTCGCCCTCGTCGCGCATGAAGGCGTGCGCCGCGTTGAACTCGTGCCAGGTGAACCACGCGCCGGCGGCGTCGAGCGCGTCGTATATCGCCCGCCGCCCCGCGGCCGGAACGTGCGGGTCCTGCCGGCCGAACACCATCAGCAGCTCCCCTTTCACGTCCGCGGCACGGGCCAGCGTGTCGGCTCCGCCGCCGCGGCCGAGCGCGCCGGTGTGCAGGTCGGTCGGGTAGAAGCACGCGGTCGCCCGCACCTCGGGGAGCAGCGCCGCCCGGAACGCGAGGTGCCCGCCCAGGCAGATCCCCATCGCGCCGATCACGCCGTTGCACGCCGGGTGGCTCTTCAGCGCGTCCACCGCGGCCCTCGCGTCGGCGTCGAAGTCGGCCATCGGGATGATGCCCTTGAGCGCGTTCCCGCGGTTCTTGCCCGGGTCGTCGTACCCCAGCACGCACCCGGCCGGCTCGTGCGCGTGGTACACCTCGGGCACCGCGACGAGGTAGCCCAGGGAGGCCACCTGTACCGCGAGCCGCCGCACCGGCGGCGTCTGCTGGAAGATCTCGGAGTACAGCACCACGCCGGGGCGCGGCACCGCGGGGCGGCCCGGCTCGTGGGGGGCGTAGAAGTACGTCCGCATCGGGCCGGTCGGCGCCGGCAGGTCGGCGACGGAATCGGTCACGGTCATGTGGTTGGCTCCGGCTCGCGTGAGAGTGTCGCAGCCTCGTTGTAGCACCGGAGACGGGCGGCCGCACACCCTGGGAGCGCGAAAGTGACAAAGTGACTCGCAGTCTTGTTCCACGAGCCCCGAGGGGCTAAAATCATGACTGGTTTTACGAAGTTATTCCACGGGTGAACCGGTCATGTCTCAGCGAAACTCACGGCTCCGGGCGGTCGCGGGCGCCGTTGCCCTTGTGGCGGCCGGGGTCGCCGGGCTGCTCGTCGTGCCGGGGTGCAGCGGCCCCGTGGACGACGGTTGGCCGAGCGACAAGCCGGGCGTGAAGGTCGTCGTCACGTTCGCCCCGCTCTACTGCTTCGCGGTGAACGTCGCGGGCGACGACGCGGTCGTCCGCAACCTGCTCACCAGCACCGGTCCGCACCACTTCAACCCGACCGACAAGGACGCCCGCACCCTCCGCCGGGCCGACCTCATGTTCGTCAACGGCCTCGGCCTGGAAGGCGACAAGCCCGCGAAGATGAAGAACGGCAGCGGGAACAAGGGGCTGAAGATCGTCGAGTTGGGGGCGAAGATCCCCGCCGACAGGCTGTGCGAGGGGGCCTGCACCCACGACCACGGGGACGGCGACGACCACCACGACCACAACCACGGCACCGACCCGCACGTCTGGCTCAGCCCCGACACCGCGGTCACGCTGGTCGAGGGGATCCGCGACGAGTTGAAGGCCGCCGACCCCGGCCATGCGGCCGACTACGACCGCCGCGCGGCGGAGTACGTCGCCAAGTTGCAGAAGCTCAAGGCCGACGGCGTCGCGCTGCTCAAGGACAAGAAGGACCGCCGCATCGTCACGTTCCACGACTCGATGGCCTACTTCGCCAAGTCGTTCGACCTGGAGATCGTCGGCGTCGTCGAGAAGAACCCCGGGAGCGAGCCCAACGACAAGCAACTCCGGAAGCTCGTCGCCCTGTGCGTGAACGCCGAGAAGCCGGTCCGCGTGATCTGCTCGGAGCCCCAGTACGGCACCTCGAATGCCGGCCAGAGCCTGGTGACGATCCTCAAGCAGAAGGGCGTCCCCGACCCCGTGCTCGTCGAACTCGACCCGCTCGAAACGGTCGCCCAGGAGCAACTCACCCCCGGGTGGTACGAGGCGAAGATGCGGGCGAACCTCGCGGCCCTAGCGGAGAAGATGAAGTGACCACCGCCCCGACCGCAACCGCAGCGGGAATCGGGCTGGCGCTGCCGATGGCCCCGCCGCCGCCGCTGGTCCAGATCCGCGACCTGTCGGTGTCGCTCGGCGGGCACCAGATCCTCCGCCGCGTCACCGCCGACATCGCCCGCGGGAAGGTGACGGCGCTGATCGGCCTCAACGGGTGCGGGAAGACCACCCTGCTCCGGGCAGTCGTGGGCGAGTACCAGTTCCGCGGCGAGGTGAAGTACCACTGCGGTCACGACCACTCGCGACCCCGGCCCGAGAACGTCGGGTACGTCCCCCAGCGGCTGTCGGTCGACGCCCGGCTCCCGCTGACGATCCGCGACCTGTTCGGGCTGGCGCTGTCGCGGTGGCCGCTGTTCCTGGGAATCCCGCGGTGGGTCTCGGAACGGGCCGGGGAGTTGCTGGACCGGGTCGGGATGCAGGGGATGCTGGACCTGCCGATCGACGGCCTGTCGGGCGGGCAGCTCCAGCGGGTGCTGCTGGCCCTGGCACTCGAACCGTCGCCAGAGCTGCTGCTGCTGGACGAACCGGCCGCGGGGATCGACTTCAAGGACCAGAAGAGGTTTTACGATTTGATCTCGCGGATCAATCAAGAGATGGGACTGACGGTGGTGCTGGTCTCACACGATTTGAACATGGTCAACGCCCACGCCCACCACGTCCTGTGCCTGAAGGAAGGCGCGATCGCCTGTCAGGGGCCGCCCGAGGAAATCCTGACACCAATGAACCTGTCCCTGGTGTTCGGCGCGGAGACGCAGTTGCTCCACCACCGCGGGGCCGCGGCCCCGGGGTAAACGCGAGGGGCGGGCACGCGGCCCGCCCCTTCTCGTGGTGTCCCGTTCACAGGTCACATCGACGGCAGCCAGTCCTTATCCAGCCCTTCCTTCTCGATCAGATCCAGCTGCTCGCGGGTGATGTGGTACTCGGCCGCGACCGACTTCTTCGAGTCGGCGACGGCGACGCCCGTGTCTTGCACTTCGACCAGCGCGTGGAAAATCGACTGGCGCTGCTTCACAGTCAGGGTCTTGCTCGGCATCGGAGTGTCTCAACTGATGGTTTCGGGACGTAGCCCGGACCTGCAACGGCCCAGGGGTTGTAGTTCGCGCCGCCGACCCTCGAATCGGATCGGGCACCGGAGAGGTGAACGGGGGAGCGGGGCGGCTTATTAAACTATACGTTCGGGCAGGTGGCGACATTTCCCCCGAAATCCCCAGATTCGTGATTTTCCCAGGGTGTGCCACGGGGTTCCGGAATCGTGCGAACCCCACACGCTTCGGCCCGATCGATTTCACCGCGAGAGTTGTGGAGTGAGGGAAAAGCGTCGAGCGGGCACACAAAGGCCCGTAATCCCGGGCCCCGCTTATTTTTCCCGCACCCGTCAGTTCGATTCGATCTCCGGCGGCACCAATTCGAGGTGATCCGGAACGAGGTGCGACTGCAACTCACTGCCCCGGCGCGTCATTCCTTTGGCCCGAAGCGGGCCTTCAACTCGGCAACTGGCTCCGTGAGGGGCGGGGGCGGAGCGTCCCAGAGCATGACGTGCCCGCCGCCGGTGCCCGTGGCGAGGCGGTTACCGTTCGGCTCGAACACGGTGTGGATGACCTCGGTCCGGTGCCGCAGCGGCGGCCCCACCGGGAGGCCGGTTGCGGGGTCCCAGAACCGCGCAGTGTTGTCGCGGCTCCCGGTCGCGAAGAACTTCCCGTCGGGGCTGACGGCGACCGCCGCGACGGCCCGCGCGTGGGGCATGGGGCGAACGAGCGGCTTCCCGGTCGCGGCGTCGAGCAACTCGGCCGCACTGTCGCGGCGACCGACGAGCACCCCGCGGCCGTCGCGGGTGTACGCGGCGTCGCGGACCTCTTCGCCGGCCTCCCACCCGGGCCGCGTCACCTTGAGCGTCTCCGGGCTGACGAACACCACCCGCCGGCCGGTGGTGAGGAGCACCTCGCCGCCGTCGGGCCGGACCGACAGGGTCGTGAAGCCGGCACCGAGTGGCATGTCCTTGACCGGCTTCTCGGGCAGCAGCAGGTCGAGTGTCGCCGCGTCGAACTTGGCGACGAGTGTGTCGCCCAGCAGGTACATGAACCGCGCGTCCGGGCTGTACCCGATCCGCCTGATGCCGCCCATCGAGATCAGGGGGCGGGTCTCGGGCGGCCCCGCGGGGGCGACGTGGAACCGGTCGAACGGCCCGTTGAACCCGCGGATCACTTGCGACCGGGCGGGGTCCGCGTCGTACCGGAGCGTGCGGATGATGAGGTCGGCCCGCGTGGGCGGTTGGACCCAGTCGAGGGTCCGCGTGTCGAACACGTAGCCGTTGAAGTCGTCGGCGCTGGCGAGGCGGTCCCCAGTTGGGGAGAAGTCGAGCCCGCGGACCCGGCCGCCCGGTCCCGCGAACACGAGCTTCGGGGGCCGGGGGACCGACCCGAGGTACACCGCTTCCCCCGCCGGGACCACGAACCGATCCGTCCCCCGCGCCACCCGCAGGCGGACCGGGTCGCTCGAGAGCCGGACCGGGTTGCCGACGGGTTGCCCCGTCTCGGTGTGCCAGAACCGGACGTTCCCATCGTTGTCGGCGGAGATCAGCACGGGGTCGGTGGCGGCGAACGCGAGCCCGTTGCCGTTCGACCCGAACAGGTCGATGTCGATCGACCCGCGGTTCCCCTTCACATCGAAGATGCGGACGTGGCCGTGCGGCCCGGTCGCCGCGACCCGCGACCCGTCGGGCGACACAGCGAGGTCCTGCACCCACCCGTGCGAACCGAGCGTGCGGACCAGGGTGCCGGACTCGAGGTTCCACTCCCACACGGTGCCGCTGCGGTCGCCGGCGAACCCCCGCTTGCCGTCCGGGGCGAGCGCCAGGACGTTCAGAACGGGGCCGCCCGAGTTCTTGAGCTGGTCGGGCACGAGCCGGGTCAGGAGCTTCGGCTTGGGCTGGGCCGCAAGGTCCCACCGCTGGATGCCGTTGTCGCCGTCGACCGCCCAGAGCGTCCCGTCGGGCGCGAACTCCAGGGAGAAGATGTTGCGGCCGTCGTACTTCCGCGCCTGCGGGGACACCCCGTCGAACGCGACCCGGGGGACGGGATTGTCCGCGTCCCACACGACGATCTGCCCGTCGGACCCGGCGGCCGCGATCACCTTCCCGTCGGCACTGACCCCAACGGTCCAGGCGGTGACCAACCCGCCCGGGATCGCGACGGTCCGGGGCAACTTGTACGCCAGGAGGGTCTCCCCGGTCGCCGCGTCGGTCTGGATCAACTGGTACCCGCCGGCGACGGACACGAACCGCTTCCCGTCGGGGAAGAAGGCCGCGGCCCACGGCTGGTTGCCGTTCCGCACGGCCCGGATGTCCGGGGGCAACTCGCGGGCCCAGGTGGCCAGGTTCAGCCGCGCGGCCCGGGCGAGTTCGCGGTCGAACGCCTTGGCCGTCGAGTCGGCGGGCTCCTCGGCGACCGCGTTCGCCTCGGCCAGTTCGACCACCCGGACGAACCCCGCGAGCCCGGCCCGCACCCGCCCCTCCTCGCAGGCCGTCGCGGAGCGGCCGAACTCGAGTTCGGCCTGGTGCCGGGCGGCGGCCAGCCGCTGCCGCCGGGCCTCGCCCAGTGACTCGATTGCGCGGCGCTCGGAGATCGCCGCCTGCTCGCGGGCGGCCCGCTCCCGGTCGGCGTTGCGGGTGGCCCGCTCGGCCTCGTCGAGGGCCCAGAACCCGAACACGTAGGCGGCCACCGTCCCGGCCGCGAGTGCGAGTGCGGCGACCGCGAGCCCAGCCGAGAGCCCCTTGTTCCGCTTCACCCACTTGATCGTCTTCTCGGTCGCGGTGCTGGGGCGCGCGGTGATCGGCTCGTCGTTCAGGAACCGGTTCAGGTCGTCGGCCACGGCCTGGGCCGAGGGGTACCGCTTGCTCGGCTCCTTCTCCAGGCACTTCAGGCAGATGGTTTCGAGGTCGCGGGGGATGCCGGGATCGTGCTTCCGGAGCCGCTCGGGCTCGGAGACGAGGACCATGTGGATGGTCGCCGCGGCGGAGTCGCCGGTGAACGGGGGGCGGCCCGTGAGCAGGTCGTAGAGGACCGCCCCGAGCGCGTACACGTCGGACAGGGTGCCGACCTCGTGCACCTTGCCCGAGGCCTGCTCGGGGGCCATGTACGCGGGGGTGCCGAGCACCTGCCCGGTCACGCTCAGGTCGCTCCGGCCCACCTTCGCGAGTCCGAAGTCGGTGAGCCGCGGGTCCCCGTCGTCTGTGAGGAGGACGTTGGCGGGCTTGATGTCGCGGTGGACGATGCCGCGGGTGTGGGCGTGCCCCACCGCCGAGGCGAGCTTCGCGATGAGGGCCGTGGCCTCACGGGCCGGGAGCGGGCCGGTCTTCTTGACGCGGTCGGCGAGGTTCCCGCCGGGGAGGAACTCCATCGCGAGGTACGGGTGCCCGTCGTGCTCCCCGAAGGCGTACACCTTCACGATGTTCGGGTGCTCCAGCGCCGCGACGGACTCGGCTTCGAGCAGGAACCGGGTCCTGGTGGCCACGTCGGAGTACGCGCCGGAGAGCACCATCTTGAGCGCGACGGGGCGGTTCAGCCCGGTCTGCTTGGCCCGGTACACGACGCCCATCCCGCCGCGGCCCAGTTCGCCCTCGATCTCGTACCCGGGGACCGCCACGCCGAACGACGACGAGACCGCGGCGGCCCGGTACTGGTCCTCCGGGGACTGGGCCATCGTGCCGTAGGGCGACTGGTCGGTGTCGCCGGCCCCGCCGCCGACGAACGCGGGGGGGTGCCCGGGTTGCCGGTCCGGGGGGATCGTGCTGTTCGGGTCGGTGGCCATGGTTGCTCCGGGGGGGCACCGCTCAGCCTATCCGCCGGCACGGGCCGCGGGAATGGAGAGGGGTCAAACCGACGGGGCGTGAAACGGCGGCCCGCGGCGGTCGTTACTGGTCGGGGCGACCCGCGGTGCCACTCGGAGGGTTCTCGGATGCGACTCACCCGCCTCACGACACACGACCAGCGGCGGCTCGTCGGCTTCGGCCTGGTCGGGGCCGCCGCGGTCGCGGTCTACGCGCACTTCTTCTTCACGGGGCTGCCGATCCTCTGGGGCCCGCGGGCGAGCGCGGCCGAGACCGCCGAGGGGCGCGAGCTCTTCGAGCACGAGTGGGAACCGAACGACCCGCTCGCGCAAGGGGACGGACTCGGACCGGTGTTCAACGCCCGGTCGTGCGCCGCGTGCCACTTCCAGGGCGGCCTCGGCGGCGGGGGCGGGTTGGAACACAACGTCACCGCGTTCGAGGTGTTCCCCCGCCCCGGCGACCCGACGTTTCGCTCCGGTGTCGTTCACAACTTCAGCGCGTACCCGGGCGACCGGGAAACGCTCAAGGGGCTGCGACGAGTGTACCCGACGGTGAAGGGGCGCGTCGTGCCGCCGGGTCCGGCCGACTGCGGCGTGCCCCGCACGATCCCCGACTTCGACCCGGTCCGCACCGAAGAGATCCAAGCCACGGCACTGTTCGGCGTGGGGTGGATCGACCTGATTCCCGATCGCGCGGTCGTCTTGAACGCCCGGAACCGCGGGTTGCGGCAGGCGCGACGGGAACTCCAGTTGGAGTTCGACAGCGTCCCCGTCGGCCGCGTGCGGCACGTCGCGGGTGGGGTCGGGAAGTTCGGGTGGAAGGGGCAGTTCGCCACGCTCTCGGAGTTCGTCGCAGCCGCCTGCGCAAACGAACTCGGCCTGGGCACGCCGACCGCTGAGCAGGCCCGGCCGTTCACCGCGCCCGCGAGTGGTGCCCCTGCCCCGGACCTCGACCGCAAGCAGTTCCGGGCGCTCGTGGCGTTCGTGAAGACGCTCCCGCGGCCGATCGAAGTGGAACCCTTGGACGCCGCGGCGCGCGACTCGGTGGCGAGGGGGAAGCGCCTGTTCGGGGCGGTCGGCTGTGCGGTCTGCCACGTCCCCGACCTGGGCGGCGTGAAGGGCGTGTACAGCGACTTCATGTTGTACACGCTCGAAGACCCGCCCCCGCCGGGTGGCGGAAGCGGCCGCTACGACCCGGACCCGCCCGCCGAGTTGCGGCTCCCGCCGCGGCCGGACGACGAGCCGCGGCCGGCCGAGTGGAAGACGCCGCCGCTGTGGGGCGTTGCGGACTCCGCACCGTACCTGCACGACGGCTCGGCCGCGACGCTGCGGGACGCGGTCCTGAAGCACCTGGGTGATGCGAAGGGCGTGACGGAGAAGTTCAAGGCGCTGTCGACCGGCGACCAGGCCGCTCTCGTGGCGTTTCTCGGGTCGCTCAAGGCCCCGCCCGACGCGCTCCCGATGAGCAACCCGGCCGTGACGCGGCTCGCGAAGAAGTGAGGCTACGGGATTCGGACCAGTCCGAGCGCCCAGAGCGAGTACCCGATCCCGTACGCGATGATCTGTCCGGCGGCCACCCCGACCAGGAGCCGGCGGCAGAGTTCGCTCGTCCCCTCGGCCTCGGGCTCGTTGCACACCAGCGCGCTCGCCCGCAGGTTGGCCCACCGGGCGACCGCCTCTGCACCGGCCACGGCCGCCCGGTCCTTCTCGAACCTCCGCACCTGGTCCTCGTGGCTCAGGCGGTAGAGTTCGACGAGGCTCGCGACCGCCCGGGCGTCGGTCGGCCGCTGCGCCGGGTCGGGCGACAGGCACCACTTCGCGAGCCGGACGAGGTTCTCGGACGCGCCGCACCTGTCGAGGCGGGCGAAGGCCTCGTCGAGGTCGGCGGCCCGGGCGCGGGCGACGACCGCCCGGACGTTGTCCCCGGTGTAGGGCGGCGACCCGGTGAGCAGGCTGCACAGGAGCCCCCCGAGCGCGAACACGTCGGCCCGCTCGTCCACGACGTCCCAGTGCCCGAGCGCCTGCTCCGGCGGCATGAACGCCGGCGTGCCCTTCACCGCGCCGTGTTGCGTGCCGCTCGACCCGAGGCTCGTCGCACTGGGGGGCGGGTGCGGGATCACCACCGTCTCGCCGTCGAACTTGGGCTTCCGCGGCGTCTCACGGGCGAGCCCCCAGTCCATCACCTGGACCTCCCCGAACGGCCCGACCATGATGTTGTGGGGCTTCAGGTCGCGGTGGACGATCTGGAGCGAGTGCGCGAACGCGACCGCCTGGCAGATCTGTTCGAACACCAGGAGCAGCCCCGGGGCGTCCGGGGCGGTGAGTTCGAGGTCCGAAACCGACTCGGTCGTGGCCCTCTGGGCACGGGCGGTGAGGATCGCCGCGAGCGTGCGGCCGTGGATGAGCTTCATGGCCAGGAACGGGCGGCCGTCGGGGAGCGTCCCGACCGCGTGGACCGGCGGCACGCCGGGGTGCGGGAGCTTCGCCGTGATCCGGGCCTCGCGGAGGAACAGGCGGCACACCTGCCGGTTGGCCGCCAGCTCGGGCAACAGCACCTTGATCGCGACCTCCCGGCCCAGCGCCCGCTCGCGCGCCGCGTAGACGACGCCCATGCCGCCGCGGGCGATCTCGTTGTTGAGGTCGTAGCCGGGCACGTCCGGAAGTCCCGGCGTCGGCGGGCTCCGGTGCGGGTACCCCGGGTAGGTCAGGACGCCCGACGACCCGAGCCCGGGCAACTGGGGGGTGGTGAGGTCACCGGGCGCGGGCGTCTCCAGAGGGTCCACCGCGCGGGGCGGCTCCGGGAGTGTGAAGTGAAGGTCAAAATCCGGTCGGGACCCGGTTGGATTGGGGATCGACATCGGGAATCCTTATCAGACGTGTTGCCGGTATCTTGGCACCGCAACTCGCGGCCTGCAACTTGCCGACGCCCTCGCCGAGAAAGATGTGGACTTCGGGCGTACGGTTTTCAGCCGGTTCGACACGCGGGCCTGAATTTTCCACCCGCGGCCGCCCCATGGAATTGAACGGGACGGTCGAGACCAGCCGTCCGACGCGCGAACCCGAGCGCACATGGCCTTGTCAGTGGGATGTGTCTCGCTAGAATCATCGAAGGCGTTGAGACCTCTGACGCCGTGTCGAGTGAATCGGGCCGTAGCGCAGCTTGGCTAGCGCGCTTGCTTGGGGTGCAAGAGGTCGTGGGTTCAAATCCCGCCGGCCCGACTGATCGAAGCCTCTGTTACCGAAGCGGTTACAGCTTACCGCCGGGTGGTCCGGCGTGCGGTGCAAAGACCTGAGTTCTGCGGAACGTTCCGCAAAACTACTGGAGGTCACGCCGCATGCCGCGCCCCCGCCTTCCCGTCCCCACCTACCGGCGCCACAAGTCCAGCGGCCAAGCCGTCGTCACCGTTCGAATCGGGGACGCCCGGAAAGATTTTCTCCTCGGGCCGTACGACTCCCCCGAATCCAAAATCGAATACCGCCGCCTCCTCGCCGAGGCATCCGGCGGCCGAATCCTCACCGACCCGCACGCGGACCTGACCATCAACGAACTTCTCGTGAAATTCTCCGCCTGGGCACAGGCGTACTACCGGCACGCCGACGGAACCCCCACGTCGGAACTTGAGGACATCCGCCACGCGGTCCGGCCCCTCCGCGAACTGTTCGGGCTGACCGCCGCCCGCGAGTTCGGGCCGATGGCACTCAAGCGGGTCCGGGAGGCGATGGTCGCGAAGGGCTGGGCGCGGGGCACCGTGAACCAGCAGTGCGGCCGCGTGAAGCGGGTGATCCGCTGGGCGGTCGAAAACGAACTGGTGCCGGCCGACCGGTGGGAGGCGCTCCGGGCGGTGCGCGGGCTCACGAAGGGGCGGACCGACGCCCGCGAGACGAAGCCCATCGGCCCGTTCCCGACGACGTCGTCGAAGCCTCGCTGCCCTTCATGAACCGGTACGTCCGCGGGCTGGTGGAGTTCCAGCGGTACACGGGGTGCCGCCCCGGTGAGGCCGTCGTGGTCCGGCGGTGCGACATCGACACGCGCGGCGAGGCGTGGGTGTACAAGCCAGCAACCCACAAGACCGCCTGGAGGGGTAAGACGCGGACCATTCTCATCGGCCCCCGCGCCCAGGCGGTGCTGCGGGAGTTCTTCACGCCGGACGCCACCGAGTACCTGTTCAACCCCCGCAAGGCCATGGACGAACTGAGGGCGGGCCGCTCGGCGACCCGCAAGACGCCCCGGTACCCGTCTCACATGAAGCGGAACGAGGAGAAGCGGAAGGCGAACCCGCGGCGCACCCCGGCCGAGCGGTACACGACCGGGGCGTACAACGTCAGCGTCGCGGCCGCGTGCGAGCGGGCGTTCCCCCCTCCCCCGCCGCTGGCGAAGCGCGGCGACGAGTCGAATACGCGGTGGCGGGCGCGGCTGACCGTGGAGCAGAGGGCGGAGCTGGCCCGGTGGGTCGCCGGCCACAGGTACAGCGTGAACCAGTTGAGGCACACGGCCGCGACCAAGGTGCGGGCGGCGTTCGGAATCGAGGCGGCCCAAAGCGTTCTGGGACACTCCAAGCCGGATACGACCTTGATCTATGCCGAGCGGTCGGAACTGCTCGCGTCCTCGGTCGCCATGAAACTCGGCTGACGCCCCGCGCCCGCCACCCCTCCCCGAACGCCCCGGCAGAGCTGCCGGGGCGTTTCCAATTCTTCCCCGCGCCCGCCTCGCGAACGAATGCGGCGGACCCTTGGAGGGGTCGAATCCGAGAGACGCACCGGGGCACCCGCCCGCCCCTTGGGGCCGTCGACGACCGGGCCGCGGGGGCGGCAGACGGGCCGACCATATGGTCCGGGGGCTGCGGCCCAGGTCGGCACCGGTCGGGCGGCATCCCGACCGTCTCGCCCGCATCAATACGCCTGACTACCCGTATTTTGATATCCGCACTTCCGCACCCAAAGCATTCCTAGTATCAACTCCACGTAATTCGCGATCAACAATTTATTGGTGTTTTGTTTGCGTTGCTCACTATGCTCCAAATATAATGGCATTGCGTCCAGTATCCCGCGCACCCTATGCCTCTCAGGAGGACCACCATGCCCGGCCCCTTCGATATCGATCCGACCGAGTTCGTGTCGCTGGCCCACGCCCTCCGAGCGGAGCCGCGGACGCGGACCGTACATCCTGCGACCGGCCGGCGGTGGGCGTCGCGGGGCGTCAAGACCCGTTCGGGCGCGGTCGTCAAGCTCGCCGTTCAGCAGGTCGGTTCACAACTCCGAACGCGGCTCGTGGACCTGCGGGGGTTCCTGGACTTGCTGAACGAAATCGCCAGCCCCGACACCGCGGCCGCGACCGGGCCGCGGTCGCCGTCGAAGCGGAGGAAGGCGGGCGACGCGGCAGGCGAGCAACTCGTCCGGACGGGGTGGTAGGCGGCCCGCTGACCATATGGTCCGGGCGGGACGGGTGCGAAAGGGGGCAGGCGGTAAGCCCGACAAAAAAACCGCCGGGTCGTTAGCAGCGACCCGACGGCAGACCAACAGCAAGGTGAACACATGATAGGCGTATCGTCCCCGGGAATCAATCCCGGCAGTGAGTTGGCGTATCAACCCGGACCTCTCGATAGGCCGGCGACCGCGGCCGAACTACTTCAAGAGGCGCTGATGTTGAGGAGCTGTGGTTGTACGCCGATCCCGCTGACGCACGCCAAGACGCCCCGCACTCGCTGGGCGCACCTCCAGACGCGACGGCCTTCCGACACACAAGTCGAGGCGATGTTCCGGCTAAACGGCGTCGGCGGGGTTGGCGTTGTCACGGGGGCGGCGAGCGGCGGCCTCGTGGTCCGCGACTTCGACGACGCGGCCGCCTACGAACAGTGGTCCCGCTCGCACCCCGACCTAGCCGCCATTGCCCCGACCGTGCGGACCCGGCGTGGCTATCACGTGTACACCTAGGGCTCACGCACTATGAAGTAGTGGGCGTGTAAGGGTTTGTGTGTATCACGG
>NZ_JBHYGG010000028.1:0-22473 GCF_051859125.1 Gemmata sp. | reverse complement strand
ATTCGTGCCTGCCTCCAACCGCTTCCGGAGGCAGGCACGAATGCCTGCCCCACCAGACAGATACTCGCGTTTCCATTTACTCCGTCGCGCTGATCTCGCCGCCGGCGATGGTCGCGAGTTGCAGCAGGACTTCGGGCGAGGTCCGCGGGGTGAAGGTCCGCACCGAGCCGTCGCACAGCGCGAAGTTCGTCGCGTTCGGGAAGAAGCCGCCGAACTGCCCGCCGGGGCCGGTCAGCGGTGGCGCGCCGGGTGCGTCGTCGAACTCGCGGGCCGTCGAGGGGCCGCCGCGGAGCCACGGGCCGGGCTCGTTCGCGGACTCCCCGATGAGCAGCGTCTGGCTCAGGCCGTCGGTGATGCGCTCGAACGGCGTTGGGGCGTCGTACCGGAACGCGCCGGCCCTTGGGGGCGTCGGCACACCAACCGCGAGCGGGAGAGTCGCGGCGTCGGTGCCGACCCCGGCGACGCCGACGTAGCACGTCGGTGCGGGGCCGGCCGCGGCCGCGAACCCCGGGCACAGCACCACGGGCAGCGGCGTGAGTGCCGCGGCCTGGTTCGCCGGTGCCGGCCAGGGCTTGTCGGTATGGACCTGCGCGAGCAGCGCCTCGACCGGGTTGCGGCGCTGGTCGAGCGACGGCAGCACCGCGACGAGCCAGCTCAGCCGCTCGTCGGGCGGCACGCCCTCAAGCACGACCGTCGCAGCGGGCACCGCACCGGGGAGCTTGGCCACATCGACCTTGAACCGCGGCTTGGCGGCCGGGTCGTCGTGGTGCGCCGCGAAGAACGCGAGCTGCCGCAGGTTGTTGATCGACTCCTCGACGCCGGCGTTAAACCGGGCCTTCTGCACCGCGGCGATGATGAAGCCGACGACCACGACGGCGAGCACGAGGACCGCGGCGGGGAGCAGGTAGCGGAACATTCTTCACCCGGTCTGTCAGGAAGCCGCTGATTGTCGGACACGAGCATTTCCGACCGATCGCGGGCGTAATAGCATGGCGGGAAGATTATTTCTCTCCCGCAGTGAGCACCGCCCATGCAGACGGCCCCACCGGTCCCGGTCCCCGAAGCGCACGACGACCGGCGGCGGGCGGCCCGGTTCCGGCCCACGATCGGTACGCTGTGCCGGTTCCGCCGGTGCGGTGACGCCGCCGCCGAGCGGCACGTCGGGCTCGTGTGGAACCTGTCCGAGACCGGGGTGAGCATGCTGCTGGCCGACCCGCCCCCATGCGGCACCCGGCTCGACGCGGAACTGGCGGCCGAGTCCGGGCCGGCGCGGCTCGCGGTCGCGATGGTCGTCGTCCACGTCCACGAGATGCCGCACGGCGACTACTTCCTCGGCGCGCACCTCGACCGCCCGCTCGCGCTCGACGACCTGGAACAGTTCCTCGCCCCGCCCGCCGCGGCCGCCGACCGGAAGGGGCGCTGACCGGGTGGGGTGATGGCCGGAGCCCGGGCGCCGAGCGAGGGATGACGTCATCCCTCGCTCGGCGCTCGGGCTCGGACCAACTGTCACGTCGGCAACTCGATGCGGAACACCGTGGTGCCGTCGCGGTGGCCCCACGCGAGGCGGCCGCCGTGGGCCTCGGCCGCCCGCTTCGCCACCGCGAGACCGAGGCCGATCCCCTGGTCCCTCCCGGTCACGAACGGCTCGAACAGCCGGTCCGCGATGCCCGGCGGCGGCCCCGGCCCCGAGTCGATCACCTCCACGACAACCGGCGCGCCGCCCGCACCTTCGCGAAGCTGGACCGTCACCGCGCCGCCCGGCCCGGCGGCCTCGACCGCGTTGCCGATCACGTTGCCGAACAGGTGCGAGAGCTGGGCCGGGTCGCCGGTGACGACCCGCGGTTCGGTCGGGGGCGACCACGCGAGCGCGGTCCCCGCGTGCTGGCACTGCGGCCGCAGCAGGCTCACGGCCTGGTCGAGCAGCGCCCCGAGGTCGCACGGCTGCCTCCCGTGCTCGGGCGGCTTGCCGAGCACCAGGAACTGCCGCAGGTTCGCCTCGATCCGGGCGAGCTGGCGGAGCGCGACGCGGAGCGGCTCGGGGTCGGCCGCCGGGTTCTCGGCGAGGAACAACTCGATCGCGAGCTTCGCGCCGGCCGCGGCGTTGCGGAGCTGGTGCGCGAGCCCGCCCGAGAACTGGCCCAGCACCCGGAGCCGCTCGTCCCGCTGCAGCTCCTCCTGGAACGCCGCGAGCCGCCGGGCCATGTCGTTGACTGACGCGCACAGGTCGCGGAGCTCGTCGTCGGACCGGGGCAGGGGCATCGGGCGGAAGTCTCCGGCCGCGATCAGCCGGGTGCGGGCGTCGAGGTCGCGGACCTTGCCCACGAGCCGCGAGCCGAACGCGACCGCGAGCCCGAACGCGGCCAGCCCGCCGAGCCCGCCGAGGACCACGAGCGGCCGCACGGCGTCGCTCACCGCGGTCTGCCGCAGCGACTCGGGGTAGAAGATGTACAGGTCGCCGCCGGCGTTCGGGTGCGGGGGCCGCAGCGGCAGCCGGAGGCACCGGTATTGGGTGTTCGCGACTTCAACTGGAGGGCCGAGCGTGTGCTCCTCGTCGGCCCGCGGCTGCACCGCGGTCGGCACGTCGGCCGGGGGCGGCGGCTGGGGCTCGGGGAACGTGGACTGCGACGGCTCGCCGGCCCGGACGTAGAGGAACTCGGCCCCGGAGAGCCCCTTCATCTGCTGGAGCACCCGCTCGGTCATGCGGAACGTGCTCCGCTCCTCGGTGAGGGTGCGGGCCACGGCCCACTGCTGGGCGGCGAGCCGCCGCTCGGCGCCGCGGGCGGCGGCCGCGGCGGCCCACGCGGTCGCCGCCGCGTCCCCCAGCAGGAGGAGCGTCAGCGGCACCAGCAGGCGGTAGCGGAGCGAGAGGCGCATGGGTGCAGTGTAGCCGGCACCCGCGGAAAGTGATGAGTCGAGCCGGGCCCCACCGTCGCGACGGTGGGGCCGTGTGGGTCACTTCTTCAGCGGCTTGTACTCGACCTTCTTGAACGTCATGACGCTGCCCGGGTCGTGGCCTTGGAGCGCGAAGTGCCCCTTCGTGAAAGTCGGCTTCTCCTGCGTGAAATCGATCGTCTGCTTGCCATTCACAAAGATCTGGATGTGCCCGCCCTCGGCGACCACCTCCTGCGTGAAGAACTCGTCGGCCTTGTGCGGCGCGTCGTTCATCACGAGGATCTTCTTCCGGTCGTCGGCGCTCACGTTGGCGAACGACGGGTACAGGCTCCCGGTGCGGATCTTGTCGCCGTGGGTCGCGTTGATCTGCGCCTCGTACCCCAGCGGGAACCCGGGGCCGAACTTCGTGCGGAAGTACTGCCCGCTGTTGCCCTTGTCGTTGATCTTCGCCTCGACGCGGTACTTGAAGTCGTCGGCCTCGACCTCGGTGAAGATGTGGCTCGCCGGGCCGCCGCCGACGAGGAGCCCGTCCTTCACCTGCCACAGGACCACCTCCTTCCCCGGGGTCCCGTCCTTCCCGTCCTTCAGCACGCCGACGAACGCGACCACCTTGCCCTCGTCGTTCTTGGTCTCCTTCACCGCCTTGAACTGGCCGCTCGGCGGGTCCGGGATCTTCCAGCCGGTCAGGTCCTTGCCGTTGAAGAGCTGGACCCAGCCCTCTTCGGTCTTCTTGTCCTCGGCGCGGCCCGCCCCGACGGGGCAAACTGCGGCGACCAGGGAGAGTGGGAGGGCCAGGAGGATCGTGCGGACGGCGGCGGGAAAGGGAACCATATTTGCACACTCCAGAGGACCAGACCGGTGGAACCACCGTTGGTCTTGAGATGGTATTTGACGCGGACCGGACCCGCCAGTGAATCGCTCCGAGGAACCGCTACAACCCGACTCGGTTGCACCGGAAAAGTTTACCCAGACCGTGCAGTTTGTGTTGCCTACCACACTCGGCCCGCGTACTTTAATCCAGCGTCGCGCAATATTGGGCAGTCTGGGTAGTTTGGTTCGCCCGTGTTGAAGTTGCCGACCATGACCCCGGGCTGATCCGCTGAACGGACGCGGCGGGCACCCCCAAGTTTCCTCACCAAGAGAGTTCGCACCATGAACCGACGGATCATTGCAGTGGCGGCGCTCGGGGCCGCGATCTGGCTGACCCTGCCGGAAGCCTCGGCGTTCGGCGGCCGGAAGAAGCGCGGCGACGACTGCAGCCCGTGCGCCGCCCCGGCCCCGTGCGGCGTGGCCGGCGGTGCCTGCGGCACCCAGTACACCGTGAGCTACGTGGACCAGAAGGTCACCGCGTACAAGACCGAGACCGAGACCCGGGACGTCAAGGTCATGGTCACCAAGTGGGTCGACGCGAAGGAAGACTACAAGTACGTCGAGAACGTGCCGGTCACCGTGAAGCAGAAGGTCACCGAGACCGTGATGCAGCAGAAGGCCGAGGCGTACAAGTACACCGCGATGGAGATGGTGCCGGTCAAGCAGAAGGTCACCGTCCAGCAGGTGCAGCAGAAGGCCGAGGCGTACAAGTACATGGCCAACGAGTACGTGCCGGTCAAGCAGAAGGTCACCGTCCAGCAGATGCAGACCAAGGCCGAGGCGTACAAGTACATGGCCAACGAGTACGTCACCGCCAAGGAAATGGTGAAGGTCCAGCAGTGGGTGCCGGTCACGAAGGACGTCGAGTCCACCGTGTGGGAGTCCGTGCCGGTCACGACCAAGCAGAAGCAAACGGTGTGTGAGGTCGTGTGCGTCCCGACCGTCGTCACCCAGACCGTCGCCGCCGCCCCGTGCGCGACCGCGGCCCCGGCCCCGGCCTGCGACGAGGGCGGGCGGAAGGGCCTGTTCAGCCGCCTGTGCCACAGGAAGAAGAAGGCCTGTGCCGAGCCGTGCCCGACGCCGTGCGCCGCGCCGGCCCCGTGCGGCGAGCCCTGCGCCGCCCCGGCCCCGCAGACCGTCCAGGTCACCGTGATGCAGCGGCAGGTCGTGACCAAAGAGGTCGAGGTCAACGTCGTGACCTACACGAAGGTCGCCAGGAAGGTCGTGAACAAGGTCACCGTGATGCAGCCGACGACCGTGGACAAGGAGGTGACCGTCACCAAGTGCGTGCCGGTCGAGAAGACCGGCACCCGCATGGTGTCGTTCTACGTGCCGGTCGAGCAGGAGGTGACCGTCACCAAGTGCGTGCCGGTCGAGAAGACCGGCACCCGCATGGTGTCGTTCTACGTGCCGGTCGAGCAGGAGGTGACCGTCACCAAGTGCGTGCCGGTCGAGAAGACCGCCACCCGCATGGTGTGCGTCCCGGTCGCGGTCGAGAGGGAGATCGACGTGACGACCCTCAAGGCCGTCGAGAAGACCGGCACCCGCATGGTGAAGAAGGCCGTGCAGGCCGAGGAGACCGTCAAGCAGACGTTCTCGAAGGTCGTGCCGTACGAGACGACCGTGAAGGTCGCCGTGTACACCGCCGCCCCGGCCCCGACCCCGGCCCCGTGCGAGACCCCGTGTGCCGCTCCCGCGGGCCCGTGCGACACCGGCTGCGGCATGTCGGGCGACTGCGGCAGCTACGCCGAGACCAAGAAGAAGCGGGGCGGGCTCTTCAGCCGCCTGTGCAAGAAGGGCTGCTGAGCCCTCGCACCGCGAACGCAAACCCGACCCCCGGCCGAACGGCCGGGGGTTTTTTCGTTCGCGGTCCGGCCGCCGGGGTTATCACCCCGGCGGCTTGTTTTTGTGTGTACCGGGCGGGGGCTATAGTCACATCCCCGGGCCGCTCCCGCCCGGGCCACCGGTCCGGAGGCCCGCACATGGTCCGACTCGTTTCGTGGTGCGCACTCTTGTGCTTCGCCGCCCCCGCCCCCGCAGGCGTTGGCGACCCGCAACTCGGGACCGACCACCCGTGGTACCCTGGAGAACGCGCGTGCTCGTCGTGGGAGCGGCTGTTCGCGACCCAGGCCGCGGCGTACAAGCGGGTGACCGGCCGCGAGTGCCTGACCGACGAGGACAAGGCGCTGGCCGCGTGGCTGTGGCGGAACACCCACTACTGGCACGGCGAGGAGGGGGCCGAGGACCTGTGGGGCAAGGGGTTCGGCAAGGGCGGCGACACCCGGACCCGGGAGTACTGGACCGGCCTGTTCGCCCACGGGTACGGCCTGTGCGGCACCACCCACAGCCAGTGGGTCGCCGAGATGGAGGCGCTGCTCGGCCACGGCCGGGGCCGCGCCGTCGGGGCCAACGGGCACTCGGCGTTCGAGGCGTTCCTGACGGGCGACGCCTACGGCGCCGGCAAGTGGGTGCTCCTCGACCACGACCTGTCGACCGTCGTGTACGACGCGGCCGGGAGGCACCTGCTCGGCATGAAGGAGGTCGCCGCCGACTGGAAGGCGCTGACGGACCGCGGGTTCAAGCCCGAGCGGCAGCACGGGTGGCTGGTCTGCGGCCTGCACCCCGGCGACAACGGCAGCTACGCCAAGAACCAGGTGGCCGAGTACCTCGCGGGGTACGCCGGGCCGCCCCCGGTCGTTCACCTGCGCCGCGGCGAGGCGCTCCGCCGGTACCCCCAGCCGGGGCTCGAGGACGGCAAGTCGTTCGTGTTCTGGGGCCGCAACTCCAACGCCGGCGGCGTCCCCGGGCCGGAGCGGGCGCACACGTGGGTGAACCAGCCCGACGCGATGTACAACTCGAAGACCGGCGCGGGGACCAGGGTCGGCCGGGCGCGGTTCGCCAACGCGGTGTACACGTACGCCCCGGACTTCGCGGGCGACTACAAGGAGGGCGTCGCGTCCGAGGACGACACTCAGGTGACGTTCGAGTTCCGGACGCCGTACATCATCGCAGCGACCCCGCCGAACGCCAGGGAGTGGGGGATCTACGACCCCGGGTGCAAGAACGGGCTCGTGGCCCGCGGCACCGCCGGGTGCAAGGTGTCGGTGTCGGTCGACCGCGGGCAGACGTGGCACGACGGCGGCAAGTTGAGCGACGGCCCCGACCTGACGGACGCGGTGAAGGGGCACCGCCAGTACCTGCTGCGGTTGCACGCGGGGGCGAAGGCGCTGGCCGGCAGCGGCCTCACGGTCACCACCGTCTGCCAGGCGAGCGCCGCGGTGATGCCGCGGCTCAAGGACGGCGGCTCGGTCGTGTCGTTCGCGGCCGGCGGGAAGGCGCTGGTGTCCGCGGGGCCGACGCTGCCCCAGGCGGCCGCGCACGTCGTCGCCGGGAAGTTCGACGGCCCCGCGGTCACGCTCGAGCTCCGCACCCCGCGGGGCGAGCCGGTCACCGACGTGTACGCGGTGGGCCACGTCCGGTCGAGCAGCCCGCCGGACCCGAAGGTGAAGTACCAGATCGAGGCCTCGACCGACGGCGGGAAGACGTGGAGGCCGGTTGCGAAGGACTGGAACATCAACCGGCAGGGGGACGAACCCGGCGACTTCTGGTCGCAGTCGTTCTGCTGGGGGAACGCGCCGGTCGCGGGCGACCCCCCGGCGTCCTCGGTGCGGGTGCGGTTCCGCAACGACGGCGGGAAGCCGTACGCCCGCGCCGAGGTCCACCTCGCGTACCGGACCGGAACGGACCCGACGGCGGTGACGTTCGCGTGGGCCGACGACGCCGGCGACCACACGGCCAGCCACACGTTCACCGGCGGGGCCGGCGAGCGGCCGTGGACCGTGCCGACGGGGAAGAACGCCCGCACGAAGTGGGTGGAGATGTCGCCGGCGAAGTAGGGGGTCGGGCCGGGGGCGCGAACGGGGCTTCGAACCCGGTGCGGGCGCGTCCCGGTCCCGGTGCCACCGGCCCCTGGCCCGTGCCACCAGGACCCGATTTGAGGCTCACTTTTCCTTCTTCGCGGGCGGCTTCGCGAGGTACCTGGGCAGGTCGGCGGCGTCGAGCTTGACCGGCGCGCCGTCCTTCGGCACGTCCACGCCGGCGGCCCACAGGACGCCGTTGGTCAGGAACCGGCGGTAGCCCTCCTCGGCGAAGCTCTTGTGCAGGTGCCCGCCGGTGAACACGAACGAGCGGCCGCCCTCGGGCCGGTCGTAGGCCCAGGAGATGATCGCGTCGTTCGCCTTCGGGTCGTCCTTGCTCTTCGGGTTCACCGTCCGCAAGAGCGGGGTCACGCCCTTCATTTCGGGAACGAACTTGAGCTTCCAGAGGTAGCCGTCGTCGATCGTGAACGGCGTGACGCCGCGGGTGACCGGGTGCTCGGGGAAGTCCTTGAACTCGGACACCCAGTGCGCCCGCAGCGAGTGCTTCGCCTCCCACGCGCCGCCGACCAGGGCGCGGGCCCGGTCGCCGAGGTCCTTCGGGTAGTCCGCGGTCTGGTGCAGTTGCACGAACCCGGCCCCGCCGTCGAGGAGCTTGCCGATCTCGGCCAGCCGGTTCCCCTTCTCGCCCTTCAGGATGCCGTGCTTGTCGCCGCCGTCGAACAGGAAGACCACCGCCTTGGCGCCCTTGAGCGTCTCGGGGTTCGTCGGCCAGTCGATCGCGATCACCGGGGCGACCCCGGGCGTCTGCTTCAGCAGGTCGGCCAGCACCGTGATCCCGGCGACGTACTCGTGCTCCCCGGCCTTGTAGTAGCTCGACCCGGCGATGAGCACGATCTTGGTGGCCTTCGGGTCGGCCGGTTGCTCCTCGAGCTTCCATCCGTTGGGCAGCGCCGGCGGCTCGTCGGCCGCCGGGGCGAGGCGCGCGGCCTGCGTGAAGAGGAGGGCGAGAAGAAATGCGAATCGCATCGGGGACTCCGGGGAGGGTAACGGGTTCAACCCTCATAGAGCCGCTCCGGGTTCGCTCGGACCGGAAAAATCGTGTCCAACCCGCCGCCACCGGGCTATTGTTCATTACCCCGCCTGCCGTCGGTACGCTGCCCGGGAACTCTCCAATGCCGCCACGCCCCTTCGCCGTCGCCCTGGTCGCCGCCGCCGCCCTCTCGGGAACCGGCCGCGCCGCGGCCGCCGACCCCGTCGACCCGAAGGCCGCCGACTTCTTCGAGAAGAAGATCCGCCCCGTTTTGGCCGAGCACTGCTACTCGTGCCACTCGGCCGAGGCCGAGGCCAAGAAGAAGCTCAAGGGCGGGCTGGCGCTCGACACCCGCGACGCGACCCGCACCGGCGGCGACAGCGGCCCGGCCCTTGTTCCCGGAAAGCCCGCCGAGAGCTTGCTCCTCAAGACCCTGAAGTACGACGGCGACGTGAAGATGCCGCCGAAGGGCAAGCTCCCCGACGCGGTGGTCGCCGACTTCGAGGCGTGGGTCAAGATGGGCGCGCCCGACCCGCGGGCCGGCGGCGGCCGGAAGAAGCAGGTCGGCCTCACCATCGAGGAGGGGAAGAAGTTCTGGTCGTTCGTCCCGGTGGCGAACGCCCCGGTCCCCGCCGTGAGGGACGGCGCGTGGCCCGCGGGCAACATCGACCGCTTCGTCCTCACGAGGCTCGAAGCGAACAACTCCAGGCCCGCACCTGACGCCGACAAGGTCGTGCTCGTCCGCCGCGTGTACTTCGACCTCACCGGCCTGCCGCCGACGCCCGAGCAGATCGACGCCTTCGTGAACGCGACGGACCCGGCCGCCTACGAGAAGCTCGTCGATTCGCTGCTCGCGTCGAAGGCGTTCGGCGAGCGCTGGGGGCGGCACTGGCTCGACGTCGCCCGGTACGCCGAGTCGGTCACGCTCCGCGGGTTCGTGTACAAGGACGCCTGGCGGTACCGCGACTACGTCATCGACAGCTTCAACGCCGACGTGCCGTTCCCGCAGTTCGTCAAGGAGCAGATCGCCGGCGACCTGCTGCCGGCCGCGGACCACGTCGCTCGCAAGCGCCAGGTCGTCGCCACGTCGTACCTCGCGCTCGGCAACACGAACCTCGAAGAGCAGGACAAGAAGCAGCTCCGCATGGACGTGGTGGACGAGCAACTCGACGTCGTCACCAAGGGTTTCCTGGCGCAGACGGTGACGTGCGCCCGGTGCCACGACCACAAGTTCGACCCGATCCCGACCCGGGACTACTACGCACTCGCCGGCATCTTCCGCAACGTGAAGTCGCTGGAGAACGCGAACGTCTCGAAGTGGGTGGAGGTGCCGCTGCCGGCCGAGCCCGGGGCCGAGGCGGCGCTCAAGAAGCACGAGGAGGCGGTCGCCGCGCTCCAGGCCCGGATCAGGGCCGCCAAGTCGGTCGCGTCGGCCAAGCCGGTGCCGAACAAGGGGCCGGTCGCCGTCAAGGACGTGCCCGGCGTCGTCGTGGACGACGCGCTAGCCAAGAAGGTCGGCGAGTGGAAGGTCTCGAAGTTCAACAACACCTACGTCGGCGAGGGGTACGTCCAGGACGACAACGCCGGCAAGGGCGAGAAGACGATCACCTTCGACCCGGACATCACCAGGACCGGGCGGTACGAGGTGCTGTTCGCGTACAGCCCCGGCGCCAACCGGGCCGACGGCGTGCCGGTGACGGTGTTCAGCGCCGACGGCGAGAAGGAGCTCCGCATCGACATGCGGAAGACGCCGCCGATCGACGGGCACTTCGTCTCGCTCGGCACCTACCGGTTCGAGAAGGACGGGCAGAGCTTCGTCATCGTCTCGAACGAGGGGACCAAGGGCCACGTCACCGCCGACGCGGTCGCGTTCGTCCCCGCCGACGACAAGAAGGAGGCCGCCAAGGAAGAGCAGGGCGGCGCGGCCCCCGCGAAGAAGGGCGACAAACCCGCCCCCAAGGCCGAGGAGACCGCGGCGCTCAAGGACCTCGAAGCCGAGTTGAAGAAGCTCGAGGCGAGCGGCCCGAAGCGGGCCACGGCGATCAGCGTCGTCGAGGAGAAGGTGATCGAGGACGCGAAGGTCCACGTCCGCGGCAGCGTCCACAACCTCGGGGCGGTCGTGCCGCGGGGGGTGTTGCAGGTCGCCGGCACCGGCACCGTGCCCGCGTTTCCCAAGACCGCCAGCGGTCGCGTGGAACTCGCAGAGTGGATCGCGTCGCCCGAGAACCCGCTGACCGCTCGCGTGTACGCGAACCGGGCGTGGCACTGGCTGCTCGGCTCGGGCATCGTCCGCACCGTGGACAACTTCGGCACCACCGGCGAGAAGCCGTCGCACCCGGAGTTGCTCGACTACCTCGCGGCGAAGTTCGTGAAGGACGGGTGGAGCACCAAGAAGCTCGTCCGCGAGATCGTGCTGAGTCGCACCTACCGCCAGTCGTCGGCCGCCGCGCCCGAGACGGCGAGGGCCGACCCGGACAACCTGCTGTTCGGGCGCGCGAACCGCCGCCGGCTCGAAGCCGAAGCTGTTCGCGATGCGATCCTCGCAGCGAGCGGCCGACTCGCCGACCACGCCGGCGGCCCGACGTTCCCGCCGAACCTCGGGGCGGACTACGCGTTCAAGTCGAACCTCGACGTCCGCAGCGTGTACCTCCCGGCGTTCCGCAACAGCCTCCCCGAGTTGCTGGAGGCGTTCGACGCGGCCGACCCGAGCATGGTCACCGGCAAGCGGAACTCCAGCACCGTCGCCCCGCAGGCACTGTTCCTGCTGAACAGCCCGTCGGTGGCCGAGCAGGCGAAGCACGCCGCGGTGCGGCTGATGTCGGCGAAGCTCGGCGACGACGAGCGCATCACCCTCGCGTACCGCGTCACGCTCGGCCGCGTGCCGTCCGACGGCGAACGGGCGGTGGCGTCGAAGTTCCTGAAGGCCAACGCCTCGAACCTGCCGGTCGCCTGGGCCGGCCTCGCACACGCGCTGTTCGCCTCCGCCGACTTCCGATTCCTCGAATAGTGCGGAGCCGTCAGGAGTGCGGAGTGCGGAGTGCGGAGTGCGGAACGCGGAATTGAACACACCAAACCAGAACACAGCGCCGATCACGGAGACCAATATGTCCTCTCACTCCGCACTCCCCACTCCGCACCCCGCACTCTCCCGCCGCCAGTGGCTGAACACGACCGCGTGCGGGTTCGGCGGGCTGGCGCTGGCCGGCCTCGCGACCGCGCAGGCCGCGGCCCCCACCAGCCCCCTCGCCCCGAAGCCGACGCACTTCCCGGCAAAAGCGAAGCGGGTCATCTTCCTGTTCATGCAGGGCGGGGTGAGCCACGTCGACTCCTACGACTACAAGCCGCGGCTCCTGAAGGACGACGGCAAGCAGTTCGCGTTCGACGACGCCCGCGTCATCGCCAACACCGGCCAGCGGGGCAGCAACCAGCGGGTGATGAAGCCGCTGTGGAAGTTCGCCCAGCACGGCCAGTCCGGCGCGTGGGCGACCGACCTGTTCCCCGAGGTCGCGAAGCGGATCGACGACCTCTGCTTCATCAAGTCGATGCACACCGAGGGCGTGGCGCACGGCCCGGCGACGCTGTTCCTCCACTGCGGGAGCACGAACTTCGTCCGCCCGAGCTTCGGCTCCTGGGCGCTGTACGGCCTGGGCACCGAGAACCAGAACCTGCCGGGGTTCGTATCGATCGCGCCGTCGAACGGCAACGGCGGCGCGCGGAACTACGGCAACGCCTTCCTCCCGGCCGTGTACCAGGGCACGCCGCTCGGCCGCGCCGGCGGCACCGCCAAGGAATCGGTGATCCGCAACCTCGCCCCGGCGGTCGCCGCGACCGACGCCAAGGCCCGGTTCGAGTTGCTCCGCGAGATGCACGGCGAGCAACTCAAGCGCACGCCCGGCGACGCCGAGATGGAGGCCGTTGCGAACTCGTACGAACTCGCGTGGCGGATGCAGATGAACGCTCCGGACGTGCTCGACCTCACGAAGGAGTCCGACGCGACGAAGAAGCAGTACGGCATCGGCGAGAAGGCGACCGACACGTTCGGGCAGCAGTGCCTGATGGCCCGCCGGCTCTCGGAGCAGGGCGTGCGGTTCATCCAGGTGACCTATGGCGACAGCTCCGCGAACCCGGCGTGGGACCAGCACTCGAACATGCCCAAGCACGGCGACCACGCGAAGGCGGTCGACAAGCCGATCGCCGGGTTGCTGGAGGACTTGAAGAAGCGCGACCTGCTGAAGGACACGATCGTGTGGTGGGGCGGGGAGTTCGGCCGTACGCCGTACTCGCAGGGCGGCGGCACCGGCCGCGACCACAACCCGCTCGGGTTCACGACCTGGGTGGCCGGCGGCGGGTTCAAGCCGGGGTTCTCCTACGGCGCGACCGACGAGTTCGGGGCGCTCGCCGTCGAGAACAAGGTCCACATGCACGACCTGCACGCGACCATCCTGCACCAGCTCGGCCTCGACCACGAGAAGCTGACGTTCGAGTACGCCGGCCGCCCGTTCCGCCTCACCGACGTCCACGGCCGTGTCGTCAAGGACGTGCTGGTGTGAGCGCACAAAGTCAGTCACTCGCTCCGCGAGTGGCACCGACTGCGATCCGAGCCCGACCGCTCCCGCTCGTTGCACCGGGGTGCGACTCGCGGAGCGAGTCGCCGACCCTCAATCTCATCAGTACCGCACGAGCGCCAGCCACGCGGCCCCGAGGACGAGCGTGATCAGGGTGACCGGTGTGCCGACGCGGCAGTAGTCCCAGAACCCGATCGCCACCCCCTCCTTGCGGGCCTGTTCGACCACGATCAGGTTCGCCACCGAGCCGAGCACCGTCAGGTTCCCCGCGAACGTGCTGGACAGCGCCAGCGCCAGCCACGCCGTCTCCCGCGCCGCTTCCGGCATCGCCCCCACCACCGGCTTGAACAGCAGCACCGCCGGCACGTTCGAGACGACGTTCGACAGCACCGCCGACAGCCCGGACAGCACCCAGACCGGATCGGCCCGCGCCGCCCACTCTTCAACGCCCACCGTCGAAAGGACGTGAACCTCGAACGTGCGGACCACGACGAACAGCCCCGCGAACATCAGCAGGAGCCCCCAATCGACGTGCGGGTAGATCTTCGCCGGGCTCACGCGGTCGAGGAGCAGCACCGCCGCCGCCGCGAGCGCGACGACCGCCATCGGGAGCCCCGCGAAGAACGCGCCCACGGCCGCGAGCGTCACGACGAGGCTCTTCACCAGCAGCGCGGTGTGCCGCCGGCCGCTCGGGGCGCGGTCGGTCGCGCCGGACGCACCCGCACGCGGCGCGTCGAGCACCGAGCGGTACGCGATCAGCGTGACGACGTAGCCGACGACGAGGCCCATCGCCGCGGGCGGCGCGAGCTTCGCCGCGAACCGCAGGTACGATATGCCCGACAGCCCCCCGATGATCATGTTCTGCGGGTTGCCGGTGAGCGCCGCCGCCGAGCCGAGGTTGCTCGCGACCGCGAGGCCGACGAGGTGCGGCCGCGGGTCGAGCCCGAGCAGCCGCGTCAGGTGCAGCACGAGCGGCGTCATCGCCACGCACACCACGTCGTTCACGAGGACCGCGGAGAGCACGCCCGAGAGGAGCATGACCACGGCGAGCAGCGCCCGCGGCGACTTCACCCGGCCCAGCGCCACGCCCGCGACCCGCGCGAAGAACCCGGCGCGCCGCAGGAATGCGACCACGATCATCATGCCGAGGAGCAGCGCGAGCGTGCGGAAGTCGATCGCCCTCACCGCGTCGTCGAACGCGATGAGCCCGCACGCCAGCGCGCCGGCCGCGCCGACGAGCGCGACGCCGACTCGGTCGGTCCGCAGCCACGGGAGCTTCCCGAGCGCGAGCCCGAGGTACGTGAGCGCGAACCAGAACAGGGTCATCCAGAACGCAGCGGGTTCGGGCACGCGGGCCTCCTGCTCGCGGGGACGGTACTCAGAACTGCTACGGGGAACGCCCGCGGCCGGCCACGTTGCGCGCCCGGGCGGTATGCTGAACACCACGCCCCACGGAGCACCCATGCGAATCGTGTCCCTGCTGCCGAGCGCCACGGAGATCGTGTGCTCGCTCGGCCTCGAAGACCAGCTCGTCGGCGTCACGCACGAGTGCGACCATCCCGAGGCGGCCCGGTCGCGGCCGAAGGTCACCCACACGCTGATCCCGACCGACGCCCCGAGCGGCGAGATCGACGCACTCGTTCGCGAGCGACTCAAGACGAACCGCGCGCTGTACACGCTCGACTTCCCGACCGTCGAGCGGCTCGCCCCGGACCTGATCGTCACGCAGACCCTGTGCGACGTGTGCGCCGTGGCCGAGGCCGAGGTGACCGCCGCGACGTGCCGGCTCCCGGGCCGCCCGCGGGTCGTGAACCTCGAACCCACCACCCTCGAAGGCGTGCTCGCCAACGTCCGCACGGTCGGCGAGGCGGCCGGCGTCGCGGAGCGGGCCGACGAGGTCGTCCGCGGGTTGCGGGCGCGCATCGCCGCGGTGGCGGCGCGCTCTATGGGCGTCGCGCGGCCGCGGGTGCTGTTGCTGGAGTGGCTCGACCCGCCGTTCTCGTGCGGCCACTGGTCGCCGGAGTTGGTCGCGCTCGCCGGCGGCGACGAGGTCATCGGGCGGCCCGGCGAGCGGTCGCGAACGCTGACGTGGGCCGAGGTCGCAGCGGCCCGGCCCGAGGTCGTCGTGGTCGCGTGCTGCGGGCTCAGCGTCGAGCGCACCATGGTGGACGTTGCGGCGGTGGCGGCCCGCCCCGAGTGGGCCGCGCTGCCGGCGGTGCAATCGGGCCGGGTGTACGTCGTGGACGGCTCGGCGTACTTCAGCCGCCCCGGGCCGCGGCTCGTGGACGCGCTCGAAGTCCTCGCCCACGCGGTGCACCCGGCCGTTCACCCGCTCCCGCCCGGGTTGCCCGCCGCCCGCCGCGCGGCGAACGAGTAAGGAAGGGTGTGAGCGGGTGAGCGCGGCCCGGTCAGCGGGCGGCCTTGCCACCGAGCAGGCGGGGGTCCGGTGCGACCGCGGCCAGGATCTCTGTCACCTCCGACGCGGACGCCGCCGTGCGGAGGAGGTGGCGCTTCTCGGGGTCGCCGGCGACCCGCGCGACCTGGGCCAGCAAGAGCACCTGGAGGTTCGGCTGCTCCGCGGGCGTGACGAGCATGAAGATCAGGTGGACGAGGTCCGGCGAGTGCGTGCCGAACGCGACCCCGTCGACCGACCGGCCGAGGACCACCAGGGGGCGGCCCAGCCCGGGGCACCGGGCGTGCGGGACGGCGACGCCGAGCCCCAGGTTCGTCGGCATGTCCCGTTCGCGGGCGATCGCCTGCGACGCGATGTCCGCGCCCGCGGGCAGGAGCGCCGCGGGGACGCGGGCCGCCATCTCGGTGATCGCCTGCTCGGGCGTCCGGGCCGACAGGTTCAGCAGCGCGTCGTCGGTGACCAGCAGGTCGCGGAGCGCCAGCTTGGGGTGCCGTGGGTACTCGTCCTCGATCCGCCCGACGACCTGTTCGAGGGCGTCCTCGACGGTGACGATCCCGACCGGGCTCTCGCCGTCCCGGACCACGCACATGGTGGCCCCGTCCCGCTGGAAGTAGAGCAGCGCCGACTCGACGTCGTCGTCGGGGCGGACGGTGCCCAGCGGCCGGACCAGGCCGGTCCAGTCGGCCCCGTTGGAGTTGAGCCCGATGAGGTCCTTGGCCAGCAGGTAGCCGACCGGGAGCCCGGTCCCGGCCCCGACCACGGGCCACCGCGAGAACCGCTTCTCGCTGACCTGGCGGCGGACCTCGTCCAGGGTCGCGGCGGAGGACAGCCGCCGCACCCGGGTCCACGGGACCATGATGTTGCGGACCGGCTGCGAGCGGAGGCCGGACACGTTGTCCAGGATCAGCCGGGTGCGGATGTCGCGGACCGCGCTCTCGATCGACTCGCGGCCCGCCCCGGTGTCGGCGAGCACGAGCCGGGCGAGCGCGACCGCGGCCTCGGCCTCCTCGAAGATCGCGGCCGTCGCCCCGACCAGTTCCAGCTCCTCCCGCTCGCGAATGTAGTGGGCGCGGACGAACGCCTTGACCCCCGGGTTCAGGTTCCGCGCGGCGGCGACCACGGCCGCCCGGTCCGCCGAGTGCGGGAGCGTCAGCACCAGGTGCGACGCCCGGCCCACCCCGGCGCTCTCCAGGATGGCCTCCCGCGAGGCGTCGCCGAAGATGGCCGTCTGCCCGCGCCGCCGCAGGTCCGACACCGTGTCCATGTTCATGTCGATGACGACCGTGCTCAGCCCCGCGTCGCGGAGCAGCCGGTCCACCGTCTGCCCGACCGGGCCGAACCCGACCACCACCGCCAGGCGGGTGCCCCCGTCGGCCTGCCGGGCCATCTGCCCGGCGACCTCGGCGTTGGCCGCGACCACGGTCCGCTCGGCCCGGGAGTTGAGCACCGCCCAGAGCCGGGGCCGCCGCCGGAGCCACCGCTCGATCCGGCCCAGGGACCGGAACAGGAGCGGGTTCAGGGTGATCGAGATGATCGCCGCGCCGACGAGGACGTTGTGCCCGTCCTCGGGCATCACCCCGTGCTTCCGGGCCAACTCGGAGAGGATGAACGAGAACTCGCCGATCTGCGCCAGCCCCAGGGCCACCGTCAGGGCCGTGCGGACCGAGTGCCCGAGGGCCGCGACGATCACCAGCGCGGTGAGCGGCTTGACGAGCAGGATCACCCCCAGCGCCGCGAGCATCATGAGCGGCTCCCGCACCAGGAACCCGGGGTCGAACAGCATGCCCACGGACACGAAGAACAGGACCGCGAAGGCGTCCCGCAGGGGCAGCGCGTCGGCCGCCGCCTGGTGGCTCACCGGGGACCGGGCGACCATCATCCCGGCGAGGAACGCGCCGAGCGCCATCGACGCCCCGAACAGCGCGTACGCCCCGGCCGCGATGGCGACCGAGAACACCATGACGGTCAGCGTGAACAGCTCGCGGGACCGGAGCCGGGCGACCTGCGTCAGCGCCCACGGGACGACCCGCGAGCCCGCGACCATCACGACCAGGACCAGGGCCGCGAGCTTGAGCAGGGCCACCGCGATCGCGGCCGCGGGGTGGTCCCACACGCCCCCGCCCGTCTCCTTCCCGGTGGTGCCGAGGACCGGGATGATGACCAGCACGACCACCGTGAGCACGTCCTCGACGAGCAGCCACCCCACGGCCGCGTGCCCGGCCGGCGAGTTCAGGGCGTCGGCGTCCATCAGCACCCGCATCAGCACGACCGTGCTCGCGACCGCGAGCGCCATGCCGATCACCGCCCCCGTCCGCGCGTCCATCCCGAACAGCGAGAACACCGCGACCGCGGCGAGCGTGGCGACCAGGCTCTGCCCGAGCGCCCCCGGGATCGCGATGGCCCTGACGGCGACCAGGTCCTCGAGGTGGAAGTGCAGCCCGACCCCGAACATGAGCAGGATCACCCCGACCTCGGCGAGCTGGTGCGCGAGGTGGATGTCGCCCTGGAACCCCGGGGTGTGCGGGCCGATGAGCACCCCGGCGAGCAGGTACCCGACGATCGGCGACAGCCGCATCCACTGCGTCAGCAGGCCCAGGACCCAGGCCGCGGTGAACCCGGCGGCGATGGTCGCAATGAGCGGGAAGTCGTGCATGCGTCACCGTTGCAAGGAGCCACGTCGGGTGCCCCGCCGCATCCGTGAGGACCGGGCACAGCCGTTGCACCCGTGATACGGTTCGGCGGAGTTCGATCCAGGCCGGCCGCGCGTCACTTCTTCAGCGCGCCGTCGAGGAACCCGAACAGCTCCCGGGTCGGCGCGTCGTCCTTCTGCCCCAGATCGGACCCGATCGAGCCGTGCGTCTTGCCCTCGGCCGCGATCACCTTCGCGGCGATCCCGGCGTCCTTGAGTTTGTCGGCCAGCCAGTGCGCCTGCGCCTTCGTGTCGGCCCGGGTCGCGACGTGCAGGATCAGGAACTGGGGGATGTCCTTCCCCCGGGCGACGTGAGCGGCCGCCGAGTAGTCGCGCTGCGTTGCTTCCGCGTCGGTGAAGATCTCCGTGATCGTCTTCAGGGGGGTGGTGCCGCCGTCCTTCACCCGCTTCGGGATGTCGTAGAACGAACAGTCGACCGGCACGCACGCCTTGAGCGCCGACAGCGGCACCTTCTCGGCCTTCAGGTAGCGGTCGTCCGTGCAGACCAGCGCGGCGAGTTGTGCCCCGGCCGAGTGCCCCATCAGGACGACCGCGTTCGGGTCGCCGCCGAACTCCTTGGCGTGCTCGTGGACCCACCGGATCGCCCGCGCGACGTCCTCGGTCATCTCCTTCACGGTCGCGGCCGGGCGGAACCGGTAGTTCGTCGCCACGAAGACGTACCCCTTGTCCACGAAGGCCAGCGCCTTCTTCTGAAAGCCCTTCTTGTCCCCCGCCGTCCACCCGCCGCCGTGGACCCAGAAGACGATCGGGCGGTTCTTGGCCCCGACCGGGGAGTACACGTCGAGCGTCTGCCGCTCGTTCTTCGGCTCGGCGTAGGCGACGTCCCGGAGGACCGCGGGCTCGGCGGCGTGAAGTGGGGCCGCGAGGAAGAGGAGGACGGCAGTGAGTCGCATGGGGGCGGGTCCGGGGTGCGGATGGGATGACACACCGTTGCATGTACGGACCGCGGGCCCCGGCGGTGAGGTGGGGCTGCGCGGAATGCCGGCACGAAGCGCCTTGCGAACCGGGAGCCGGTGCGGCCAGCGGGACCGGGTGCCGGGACCGCCGCGCCCGGAAAGTGCGTACAACGAGCAATGGCACTCCCCGCAGTCCCCCGCCCCGCCGCGTTCCCCACGAGGAGCCCCGCATGTCACTGCTCTCCCGAACCGCACCCCTGGTCGTCGCCCTCGGGCTCGCCGCGTGTCTGCCCGCGGCCACCGCACAGGACGCGACGTGGCCGCCGACCAAGGCGAAGGAGTCCGAGTTCACGTCGCGGAAACTCGACACGTTCCAGCACGGCACGAAGAAGGAGTGGGGGTACGCCGCCCCGCAGAAGGACACGTTCCTCGTGCTGCACCCGAAGGAGCCGCGGGCCAAGGCCCCTCTGTACGTCGTCCTGCACTCCGCGGGGCACGACGTGAACTCGTGCCTGGCCTGCACCGCGAAGGTCGGCAACCACGACATCTATCACGCGCCGGCCGACTTCTACGCGCTGTACCTCGACTGCCGCGCCAACAAGGGCGACTGGTGGTGGGGGAGCGAGAAGTACAAGGGGCCGGACGTGTGCCCGACCGAGAAGCGGGTGCTCGACACCGTGGCCTGGGTGGTCAAGGAGTACGGGCTCGACGCGGACCGCGTGTACCTGTGCGGGAACTCGATGGGCGGCAGCGGCGCGCTCGGGATCGGGATGCGGCACGGCGACGTGTTCGCGGCGGTGAAGGCGAACGTGCCGGCGCGGGTCGAGCACGTCACCAGCCGCATGTACTTCGGGGCCGAGGTGCCGGCCGGCGTCACCATCCCCGACCCGCCCGTCGTGGTCGACTACTCGGCCCCGAACGACTCGTGGTCCAAGGGGCACGAGGCGTTCGCGAGGGCGATGAACGACCGCAAGTACCCGCTGTTCCTCTACTGGGGGCCGTTCGGCCACGCCAACAACCACGAGCAGATCCTGAAGGTGAACGACCTCATCAACTCGTTCGACTGGCTCGGCGTGAAGCGGAACGAGTTGTACCCCGTGTTCACCAGCGCCTCGACCAACGACCCGCTCCCCTGGCCGGACCAGCTCACCAGCAAGAAGTCGGGCCAGGTCAACGCCTTCTTCCGGTGGACGGGCGGGAGCGAAACCGCGGACGCCGCCGAGGCGCAGTTGTTCCTGGTAAAGGCGGCGGACCTGAAGACGGCGTTCACCGTGCCGACCGAGGCGACCGCGGACGTGACGCTGCGGCGGCTGCAGAAGTTCCGGGCGGCCCCGGGCGCGACGGTGACCTGGGCGTTCGGGAAGGCGACCGGCGAGGTGAAGGCTGACGCGCAGGGGTGCGTCACCGTCCCCGGCCTGAAGGTCACCGCCGAGCCGACCACGCTCACGCTGAAAGCTGCGAAGTGATACGGCCGAACGGCTGACGGGCCGCCCCGGAGGGCGGCCCGCCGCTGCACATTTCCTGAAGTCGCACGAGACGGTGCGCCCCGGTTACTTCTTGCCGTCCTTCAGGAGTTCCACCATGGCCCGGCCCATGGCCTCGCCGACGTCCATGTACACTTCCGCCTTGCCGCCGTAGTGGCCGTTGCCGCTGCCGCCCTGCGCCATGGGGTTGGTGTACACGGTGGCGACGTTGCCCTTGAACTCCGGGTACTTGCCGCTCGTGCCGTCGACGGCGAGCTGGGCGTCGAGGATCTTCCCGCCGTTGCCGTCGCCGCCCTTCTTGGACTCGCCCATCGTGGCCAGGACGAACTTCGCGTTCGGGGCGTCGAAGTCCTTGCGGAGCGACTTGATGAACTGGACCAGGTTCTTCTCGTAGTGGGCCGCGTGGACGGGGTTCCCCGCGTCCTTCTCTCCCTGCCAGAAGAAGAACCCGGCGACCTCGTACTTCGTCGCGCCGGGGTAGTGCTTGCCGAGGTCGGCGAGCACCTTCTTCGCGTCCCCCACGTCGCCGTCGTACTGCAACCCGGCGTACCAGGCGATCGGCTTGCCGTTCTTGTCCACGAACGGCGGCGGTTCGGTCGCCGGGCCCTTGGCCGGGTCGGCCGCCCAGGAGTCGGGCTTCTCCTTGTAGCCGGCGTACACCTTGCCGCCCTCGGCGAACCGCTCGCTGCCCGGGGGCAGGAGGTCCCACCCGAGGCTGCGGTTCCCGATGCAGCTCTTGAGGACCATCACCGGCGCGTCCACCACGTTCCCGACGACGTGCCCGATGCCGAACTCCGGCCCGATGGTCCCGGTCTTCACGCCCAGCCAGTCGTTCACCATCAGGCCCTTGCCCTGCATCACGCGCACGAACCGGACGTCCTTCCGCTCGGACCACTTGCCCGCGTCGTCCACCAGGTACGCGTACTTCTTCTTCTCCTTGACCGCGTGCTCCAGCGAGATCTCCCCGCCGGTGATCTTCCCCAGCCCGACCATGTTCGACTGGCCGAGCAGAATGTACACCTGGACCGGCTTGGTCACGTCCGCCGGCTTGCCGTCGTGCTTGGGCACCGGGGCCGGCGCGTCGGCGGCGGCGACAAGGGGCACGATCAGGGCCGCCGCGGCGAGCGCCGCGGGGAGAACCGATCGGCTGAGTCGTCGGGAGGTCATCGGGTCGCTCCGGAGAAGGAACGGGGCGGGAAGTTTCAACACGGCGGGGCGGGTCGAGGCAAGGTCACATGCATAGTAGTAGCCCGGACCGGTATCGTTACCGGGAAATTCATTATCGTTAATCGGAACGGCTCAATGAGGTTGGCGGCCGTCGGTCGTGAACCGCGTCGGGCGGTGATGCGTAGAACGCGCCGGGTGCAACGTGCCGCAGGGGAGAGACGATGACACCGCTGTACCGCGACCCGCACTTCACGTTCCGGTTCGCCGATGACCGCGTCGTCCCGCGGTTCCACGTCGACGGTGCCACAGCGGGTCGCCGGGTGGTCGTGTACCGCCTCGACCCGGCGACCGGCGAGCCGGCCGAGTGGCTGGCGGACGCGGTCGCCGGAGAGGGCGGGTGGGTCGATCTGGCCGAGCCGCTCGTGGTGCGGGCCGGGGGCGGGTTCGTCGCGGTGCCGGCCGCCGGCGTGGTCCAAGACTGATTGAGGCGCAGCGCGGATCGGCACCCGGTCCGAGCCCCAGCGCCGCGCAACGCGGCACGCACACCCCACGCACGGCGCGCGGGGGC